>NZ_JBUDSW010000128.1:0-9961 GCF_054921475.1 Desulfobaculum sp.
CGTCTGCACAAAGAATTTCAGATAAAAGTTCACCGTGGGCGTGCGGGGATAGATGAACAGCCTGTCGCGCAGGTGGGTGCGCGTCATACCAGCGGCCACATGGGCCACGCCGCCGGCAAGGTTGGCCTGCGCACGGTCCCAGTCCTTCATGGGCGTGTAGCTGATGCTCAGCCCCGTGCTGTTGAGGGCGGCCTTGAGGATTTCCACCTCGAAGCCCATGGGCTTTTGGTTGCGCACGTAGGACATGGGCACAAAGCGGCTGTCGAACACAAAGGACACCTTCTGCGCGGCCACGCCCGCCATGGGCAGGGCCAGCAGCATACAACCGGCGAGCATTGCGGCAAGTGCGCCGCGCCTGAGCGAAGAGGACATATGGTTGGCAACTCCTTGTTGACTCAATTGGGGGTTCGCGCCGCCGGGGCGTCATGGCCTACGCGTTCTGACGCGCTGGCAGATGACGCAGACGGCCCAGCGCCGTGGCACTCCCCTGTCTTTTCGGCAAATCGTCCGGAATTCTTTACCAATTCCGCCAAGGCAATCAAAGCCCTTCCTTCGCATTCCTCTTGACCATACCAAGACAAACGCCCACGGTGAAGGCTGGACGGCTTGGGAGTGAGACCACAACGCAACACGCCTGCCTTACCGCAGAGGCGCAACGCGGAGAACCTGTGCGAAACGACGACCACCTGCTGACCATACGCCCCGTGCCAGAACTTGTCCGGCGCATCGCGCTGCCCGCGAGCATCGGCTTTTTCTTCCACACCATGTTCAACATTACGGACACCTACTTCGCGGGGCTTTTGGACACGCGCGCCCTTGCCGCGCTGTCGCTGTCCTTTCCGGTATTTTTCATCATCATTGCCATGGGCAGTGGGCTGCAAACCGGCGCAACCGCCCTCATCGGCACCGCCATTGGCGCGGACAACATGAAGGAAGCGCGCACCCTGTCGCGCCAAGCCCTTGTCTTTGGCCTGCTGGTGGCGGGGGCTATCACGGTGGTGGGCATTGCGGCCTCGCCCCTCCTCTTTCGCACCCTAGGCGCGTCCGGCGCGTATCTAGACGATTGTCTTGCCTATATGCGGCCCATCTTTGCCGGGTCCGTCTTCTTTATCCTGACCTATATGTTCAACGCGGTCCTGAACGCTGTGGGTGACACAAAAACCTTCCGCAACGTCCTTGCCGCGGGCAGCATCCTGAACCTCGCCCTTGATCCATGGTTCATCTACGGCGGGTTTGGCCTGCCGGCCCTCGGCATCACAGGCATTGCCCTCGCCACAGTGGTCATTCAGGCCGCGGGGGCGTGCTATTTGGGCTGGCGGGCATGGCAAACGGGCCTGCTGGACGGCTGCCTGCGTTCCGGATGCAAGCCGCAGGCAAGGCCACTGGCGGCCATTGCGCATCAGGGCTTTCCCGCCGCGTTCAATATGGTCACCGTGGGCCTTGGCATCTTTATCATCACCTACTTCATCGCCTCCTTCGGCAAGGAAGCCGTGGCCGCCTACGGCATTGCCACCCGCGTGGAGCAAATCGTGCTCCTGCCCACCATCGGGCTGAATGTGGCTGTCCTGTCCATCACCGCCCAAAACCACGGCGCCGGGCACTTTAACCGCATCCGCCAGACCCTGCGGACGGTCCTCCTTCACGGGGCATGGCTGATGGGCATTGGCGCCGCGGTCATCTTCCTCGGCGCGCACACGCTCATGGGCCTGTTTACGGACGACGCCGCCGTTGTAGCCGCTGGCACACAATACCTGCGCATTGCCGCCTTTGTGCTGTATTCCTATGTTGTCCTCTACGCCCACGTGGCGTGCATGCAGGGCTTAAAGCGCCCCATGTTCGCCATCTGGATAGGCCTGTTCCGTCAAATCTTCGCGCCCGCCGCCGTCTTCTGGCTGAGCATCCATGTGTTCGACTTTGGACTGGCCGCCATCTGGTGGGGCATCTTCGGCGTGACATGGTCGGCCGCCCTCTTCGCCCTCGTCTACGCCCGCACGGTGCTGTACGGCCTGCCCCACACGGATAACGCCCCGCCCCCAACAGCCTAAAAACGCCCCGCTTCGCGCGGGGCGAAACGGGGCGGCAACAGCGTATCGGGCTGGCACAACCGTGCCGGACAAGCTCTTCTACTTGCCGTACTCCACGGGAGTGTCTGGCGTTTCCACATCCTTGGGCAAGGAGGCGAAGGGGAAGGGCTTGGTGTTGGAGTTGAGGGTCATGTAGCGCAGGCACAGGTAGGCGTAGCGCGACATGGCATTGCAAAACGACCGCAGCGGCTCGCTCTCCTTCTGCGTCACAAGCACGATGCCATACTGCACCAGCGTACCAAGCTCCGCCAAAAGGCGCACCACTTCAAAGGCAATGAAGATGACAATGGTGTACAAAAAGCGAATCAGCACGGCTTTGCGTTCAACGGGAGTATCGGACATGGGATGAACCTCCTCTCAGGACAATGAAACGTGTTTGAGCATATTTTCACAGACAGCGAATTGCTTCCATAGCCGCTGCCCGCCGTCTTGTCCAGAGCCTGCACGCCGTGCACAAGACGTCCATTGCGTACGCACTGTTTTACGCCGCCTCCGTGCAGTCCCCGCGCGATGCCGCACCGCTTTCACTCAACAAGACTGCACCATGGCGCACGGCGCGTCGCCGCCATCCCCCAACCTCTCCGCGCCATAGGCAGGGCGCGTCTCCTCCCAATACGGCGGACACCACGCAGCGACAGGCCCGCCCCGTCACACAACGCGGGCGGCCCGCACACCAGTGCAAGCCGCCCTTTTGGCCGAGGCACCTGCGCGTTATTTTTCGTCGTCAAGGCCCTCGGTTGCCACGGAAAGCAACACATCCACTATGCTTGCGCCGTCACCGGCAAAGGTGCTCTCCAGCGTTGCCAGCGCCAGATACACCAGTTCCTGCCGCCGCGCCTGCGATGGTGACAGCGCGTCCGGCGGCGTGAGCAGCAGCATCCGCAGATGCCGCTCCGCGCTTGCCAGCTCCTGCCGGAACTCGCGCACCATCTCGCGCGACTGGAAGGAATAGTATGTGCGGAACAGGGCGGCCAGTTCATCGGCCATTTGCTCCCGCTTCTGGTCGTCCGGCAGTGCGGCAAGCACGCGCTCAATGCGCGGCCTGCTGGCGGCAAGCTCGCGCCGCATCTCCGCCGTCATGCGCTCGTCCAGCGCCGCCAGTTCGGCGTCCAGCGGCGCGGTAAAGGCGCTGAGCATCTCGGCGCGCAGCTGCGGCAAACGCGCCACCGCGGCCCTTGAAATATCCTCCACCCCACGGGGGACCTCCTCCAGCAGGAAGTCGCGCACAAGGGGACGCGCCTTGGGCAGGACTTCCACTTCCGCGTAGTCGCCCAGCATGGAGGCCATCTCGCCCTCGTCCATCATCTGCCCCAGATTGGAGTAAATCCACCCCATGTACCACCACACGCCCACAAGAAGCACGATGCCCAGGACGATATTACGCGTTTTGGCCTTGCGCTCACGCGCAAGCTCGTCGTCCAGTCGCGACTGCATCTGCTCCATGGATACGAATTCTTCATGTCCGTGCGCCATGCGCCACCTCCTCGCAGCCAGTCCACCCGGCACTCACCCGGCCGGACCGGGAAATATCGACAGCGCGCCTAGCGGGCATATGGCCCGGCCATGAGCGCCATAAACGCCTGAATAAAGCGCGAACTGTGCGCCGGGTCGTCACGCATCAGGGTCACGCGCGCCCGCACCTCGGGCATTGCCAGCAGCCTTTCCATACCCTCAAGCGACGTTTCAATGCCGCGCAGTTCGTCATCCATCACCCGCGCCACGGTCCGGTCCAGCACGGCGAGGATGTGCTCCTCCACATCGGCCCTGTACTCCGGGTCCGCCAGTTCAGGATATTGCCCAAACAGCGCGGCGCCGTGGGTGTCGAACTGGCGCTTCACAAAGCCGTTCACCCGGTTGTACATGACCACGCTGGCTTCCTCGGCCAGGCGCGAAATTTCGCGGTCCAGCGCCTCCGCCACCAGCGGGGCATTGCGCTGCACGGCTTTGTCCACACGCCGCAGCGTTTCCTCGCGGTTTTCCTCAATCACATCGCGGAGCATTACCTCCGCCTGCGGACGCAGGGCCAACACCTCCCCGCGCAGCGCCGCCACAAATTCCTCCTGATTGAACTGCGTAAACAGTCCGGCAATCAGAGAGCCGTACACCACAAACAGCCCCAGCACCAAAACGCCGGTCAGCCGCTTGATGCGTCTGTTTCGCGCCTGCACGTGGAGATATTGCCCAAAGAGCTGCATCACCTCCGGGGCAGCCCCCGCGCCGCCCTGCGCATCGTGTCGCCGTTCTTCTCCCATCGCTGGCCTCCTTCGTTCACTCTGCCCTTTTAGGCCCGCCACAAGCGAAAATTCGGGCGGAGCCTGTACGGGATACTATCACCACACATGGCCCGGGCAAAGCAAAAGTGACGAAACACCGCAGAGGGCGGACCTTGACAGCGCCTTCCCACTGCGTGACAAAAGCCGCAGGAGGACCACGGTGAACGATCAAGATTACAAGCCCTTTGCGGCACTGAAAAAGGCAGGCCTCAAGCTGAAGGACGACGAAAAAAAAAGCGTCCCCAAGCCCGCACCTCAGCCCAAAAAGCCCGATCCCGAGGTGGAGAAAGCCAAGGATGACGACCTGTTCCTCTCCGCCATGACAGGCACAAAACCCATGAACACCACAAAACGCGTGCCCCCAAAAAATGCTGCGCCAAAGCCCGCGGCGGCCAAGCCCAAGACCAGCGCCCCGGAAAAGCCCGCGCCCAAGAAAACCGCCCAGCCCGCCCCCACGCCCGCAGCCCCTGTGGACCCGGACGCCGAGGCAGACGTGTTCCTGAGCGCCATGTCCGGCGTCAAAACGCTGGACGGCGAATCCGGCCGCGCCGTGCCCAAAAAGACCAAAGAGCCGGAAGCGCCCAAGCTCTCCACCGAGGAAGCCCTCAGCCGAGAGCGCGTACATAAGCTCCTGCACGACGATATCGCCTTTGATATGGACTACGCCGAGGGCTACCAGTACGGGCAGGTCCAAGGTCTGGACCCCAAAATTTTCAACAAGCTCAAGGCCGGAAGCTACGATGTTGAGGCGCGCCTTGACCTGCACGGCATGACCGTGGACGAAGCGTGCCACACGCTTCTCGACTTCATGCGCAAGCAGTACCAGCTGGGGCACCGCTACCTTCTGCTGGTCACCGGACGCGGCAAAAACTCCCCCATGGGCCGCAGCATCATCCGCGAGGAGATGCAATATTGGCTCACCCGCGACCCGCTGCGGCAGGTGGTGCTGGCCTTTGTGACGGCCCAGCCCCGCGACGGCGGCCCCGGCGCGCTGTACGTTCTGCTGCGCAAATACAAAAAATCCATCGGCAAGATTAACTGGGAAAAGCTCCCCGGCGACTGGAACGACCTGTAACGCCGAGTCCTCGCCTTACCGCACCAAAAAAGCGCGGCCCCCTCATCATGAGGAGGCCGCGCTTTTTTGCGGGGAGCGCCAAGTGCTCCCGGCGCTACTTGCGAAAGATGGAAAACAGCACCGACAGGACAATGCTCACGATAATGCATGTCACAATGGGGAAGGAAAACCGAAAGCCCTCGCGCTGGATGTTGATGTCGCCGGGCAGGCGGCCGAAGGGAATGCGCCCCCATGGCAGCTTGTCGCCAAAGACCAGCAGCACGCCAACGGCGGCAATAGCAAGCCCCAGCCAGATGAGCAGTTTTCCCGTTTCGCCCGTCATATGACATCTCCTGCGCTCTTCACCAGCATAAACAGCCCAAGGGCAAACAGCAGGCCGATAAACACCGTCCGAAAGCCCCCTTCGCCAAGGCGGCGGTAGGCAAGGCGGCCACAGGTGGCTCCAAGTAGGACGCCGGGCAGGCACAGGGCGGAAAGCTCCAACGTGTCAGCGGTAATCAGCCCCCGCCACGCCTGCGCTGCAATGACCAGCACCCCGGAGGCAATAAAGAAGCTGATTGTTGTGGCCTTCACCCGGTCCTTATCCCACGGCTGAAGCGCAACGTACATCAGCACCGGTGGCCCCTGCGAATTGAGCGCGCCGCCAAGACACCCGGCAATGAACCCTGCCACCACAATCCACGCCTTGCCCAGCACGCGGGGCACCGGGCGGGCAAACCACATATACAGACAGTACAGCACCAGTATGATGCCAAGGGTCCCCTGCAGGACGTATACCGGCAGATACTGGAGCATAGCCACGCCCACGGGAATACCGGGCAGGGTTGCCGCTGTCAGGGGTAGCACGTCGCCCCACTGGGGCAGGCTGCCGTGCTGTTTGAGGATAAGCAGGTTCATCACCTGCGCCATCAGTACAAGGATAACCACCGAGGTCTGAAAGTCCAACACCAGCGAGATAATGGGCAGGCTGAAAAAGGCGAAGCCGAAGCCCGCCAGCCCTTGGGTAAACGCGCCGATAAAGACCACCAGCGCAACGATAAGCGTTGAGGAAAGCATGAATCCCTTCTGCCTACAGCATGTTGACGGGGTCGAGGTCGAGGGAGACGCGAATCTTGGAGTGCTGGGACAGGTGCTTTTTCACATGCGCGTAGACCTGCCGCACGGACGGCCAGTCTTCGCCCTTCAGCAGGCACTGGTAGCGCTTGCGCCCACGCAGAAACGCCAACGGCGACGGCGCAGGGCCAAGCACCCGCACGCCCCGCTCGCGCCCCACCGCGCCAAGCTGGCGCACCAATTCCATAATGCGCTGCTCGCCCTGCGGCCATTCGGCGGGAAAGCTCATACGCACAAGGGCAAGGCGCGAGAACGGCGGATAGTTGTACTTGCGGCGCAGTTCCACCTCGCGCTCAAAAAAGCCGCTGTAGTCATTGCGCCGGACAAAGTCCCAGCAATAGTGGTTGGGGTCGCGCGTTTGGATGAGCACGTTGCCGGGTTTGCCGCCACGTCCGGCGCGCCCCGCCACCTGCACCAGCAGCTGGAAGGTCCGCTCCGCCGCGCGGTAGTCCGGCATATTCAGCCCCATATCGCCGTCAGGCACAATGACAAGTGTCACGCTGGGAAAGTGATGGCCCTTGGACAGCATCTGCGTGCCCACCAGCACCTGCGCCTCCTCCCGCGCAAAGGCGTCAAGGATGGCCTCCATGCGTCCGGGGCGCCGGGTGCTGTCCCGGTCCAGCCGCAGCACGCCGGTTCCGGCGGGCAGGATGGTGTTCAGCGTCTCCTCAATGGATTCCGTCCCCTCGCCCATGGGCAAGAAGTTGGAACTGCCGCAGGTGCACGTGCAGGGAAATTCCTTACTTGCGCCGCAGTAATGGCACACGAGGCGTTCGCGGTTCTTGTGGTAGGTCAGGCCCACGTCGCAATTGCCGCAGCGCATCACCGCCCCACAGCTCAGGCAGTACATCAGCGGTGAATACCCACGGCGGTTCAGCATAATGATGGCCTGCTCGCCCTGCTCCACCACATGCTTGAGGGCTGCCGCCGCCGTCGGCGTGAGCGGCCCCATGGACGGGCGCTCGTTCTTGAGGTCCACCAGCGTAATCTCCGGCAAAGTGCCCTCGCCCACGCGGTTAGCCATGGTCACAGCCTTGATGGCCCCCTGCCGCGCGGCCTGAAAGGTCTTCACGTCCGGTGTGGCAGAGCCAAGCACCAGCACGCCGCCGTCCTGACGGGTGCGGAAGTGTGCCACCTCCTTGGCCTGATACGGCAACCGCTCGTCCTGCTTAAAGGACGTGTCGTGCTCCTCGTCCAGCACAATGGCGCCAAGGCGCCCCACCGGCAAAAAAAGCGCCGAGCGCGTGCCCACCACAAGCTCCGGCGCTGTGGACGTGGCAAGGGCGCGGAAGGTTTCCTCGCGCTTCGCCGGGGGCTGGTAGCCGTGGTACAGGTGGACGCTTCGCTCAGTAAAGTGCGTGCTCACGGCCTTGTACAGATGGCAGGCAAGGGCCACCTCCGGCGCCAGCAGCAGGACGGAACGCCCCATGGCAAGCGCCTTTTCCGCAAGGCGCAGATAGACAAGGGTCTTCCCGCTACCGGTGACGCCAAACACAAGGCGCGTCTCCGGGCGCTCGCTCTCAAGGGCGGCGATGAGGCCGTCCACACTCTCCTGCTGTTCGCCAGACAGGTCCGGCACATCAGCGGTAACGGCGTCCATAACGCAGGAATCCGGATCGTGGTAGGCGGGCGGCGGGCCGATGTTCACCACACCGTTGGTCACCAGCGTATTCAGGGCGTTGGACACCTTGGAGCCAAGGTCGCGCAGGACGGCGGGACGCGGCGAGGGGCCGTTGTCCCACAGGTATTCCAGCACCGCGGTCTGGAGCTTGGCGGTAGGACGCACAGGCCACGGCGGGTCCTGCGTCAGAAAGCAGTATTCCTGCTCCTTTTGCGCCACACTGCGCGCGGCCACCTGCATACGGCCCTCGGCCCACAGCGCGGCCAGCGCCGTCCGGTCCTCCTGTGACAAGGCGGCGATTTCCGCACCGCTCATGCGCTTGGGGAAGCGGGAATCGAATATCTTGAAGGAAATTTTGACGGTTCTGTAGCCGTGGGGGAGCAGCGTCTCAAGGATGCGGCCAAGGTCCACCATCTGCCGGGTGGCAAGGTTCTCGGCAAGGTCCATGAAACGGGCGTCAAGCAGTGGCTCCTGCTCTGCGGGCCAAGCAATCTCGCGGATGGAAACGCCCTTGGGGGCGGCGTCCGCCTCGCGCACGATGACCCCAAGGCGCGAGGAACGGCCAAGGGGCACCACCACGCGCTGACCGGGATGCAGGGCATCCGGGGCAAGGCACGCGGGATGGGCGTAGGTCAGGATGGAAAACGGTGCGCACGGAAGCGCTACATGCCAGAGTTTCATGACAAAAAAATACCCCCGCCGGACGGATTCCGGCGGGGGTCAGAATGTCCGGTCAACGGATTATTTGCAAGGCAGGAGTTCAAGAAGGTTCGCCACGAGACCGTCGTGGAGTTCTTCATCCTGCAATGCGAAGTAGATGTTGGCTGTGAGGTACTCCGCCCAGTCGCCTGCGTCAAACCGGCGGCCACGCATGCGCACCGCCAGCAGGCGATTTTCCGCAGCAAGGCGCTCCAGCGCGTCCGTCAGCTGAATTTCGCCGCCAACGCCCGGCTCCACCTTGTCCAGATGGTCAAAGACCTCGGGCGTCAGGACGTAGCGGCCAACGATAGCCATACGCGACGGGGCGTCCTCCACGGCGGGCTTTTCCACCACACTACGCACGCGGAAGATGCCGGGGACGTATTCCTCGCCGTTGATGATGCCGTAGCGGTCCACCTTTTCCTGCGGCACTTCCACCACGCCCACAACGGCCATACGCTCGGCCTTGGCCACATCCACCAGCTGCTGGATGCCCGGGTCAACGCCAAACATCAGGTCATCGCCCACCATAACGGCAAAGGGCTCGTTCTTGACGACCTCGCGGGCGCAGAGCACGGCGTGCCCCAGCCCAAGCTGCAGCTTCTGCCGCACGGAGATGATATTCGCCATCTCGGCCACGTCGCGGATTTCCTTGAGCAGTTCGTGCTTGCCTTTGCGCTCCAGCAGATTCTCAAGGATGAAGTTGTAGTCGAAGTGGTCTTCGATAATCTTTTTATTCTGGTTGTTGACGAAAATGACATCGGTCAACCCAGTTTGGATGGCTTCCTCCACCACGTACTGCACCACAGGTTTTTTGTAGATGGGCAGCATTTCTTTGGGAATGTTCTTGGTGGCGGGGAGTGAACGGGTTCCCCATCCGGCCACGGGTATGACGACTTTCGTGATGTCCATGCTGGTCTCCTTACTGGATCGTATATATAAGACGATGATATACTATCTTTTTTTCGACTTAGCGCAAGTGTTCGCGCAAAGTCTCGGCCAGCTGACCGGAAAGCCGCTCAACGAGGGTGTCATCCTGCCCCTCCACCATAATGCGCGCCACGGACTCGGTTCCCGAGTAGCGCAGCAGCACGCG
>NZ_JBUDSW010000129.1:0-9884 GCF_054921475.1 Desulfobaculum sp.
CCGCCGCGCCAGCGATGTGGCCGCCGCAAGCAAAGTGCAGGCCCGAGTGGCGCAGGAGCAGGCCGCGCACGAGGCGGACGCGGCCCGGCAGGCCGCCGAGGCGGCAGCCCGCGCCCTTGCTGATGCGGGCGGCGCAGGGGAGCGCGTTCTGCACGAGGCCGTAATGGACCTTGTGACGGGCACGGCCTCGCGCCCGGCGGAGACGATGTGGTGCGTCACCGGACTGGATGCCCGGGCCTGCGCGCGTAAGGGCACCATGGAAACGCCCTTTGGCACGGCGCTGTGCATCTGGCTGGAGGGCTTCCTGCACGGGTATGCCGCCGGCGGCGAGATAGGCAGTCTGGAGGGCTTTGACGACGACAAGCAGATAACGCTGTCGTGGGGCGGGCACCATTACCGGGTTATGCACTGCCTGTTGCACGAGCGGTTCCGCCAGACCCGTGTGACCCTGCACCCCATGTACACGTCCTATGGCTCGAACTACCCGACCAGCAGTGAAAACATGGTGCTGACGACCTGCGAGCGCTGCGCCGTGGGCAATGTGGCGCCGCATCAGCGCATCCACCGTGAGCTGTATACCTCGGACCCGGTGCGCCTGTGTCTGCTTGGGGATACGATTTGGGATGACCTGTCGCAGAACTTCGTCTGGACCACACCGCCTGACGGCATCACCATGGATGAGGACCTGACCCTGCACCTGAGCGCCGATGGCGAGGTTGAAGTGACGGCCAAGGGCACGGCGTACAGGACGCAAAACCTTATGGAGCTGGACGTTCAGCTGACGGCGGGTTCCATTCATGTGCTGATGCGGGATGCGGACGGCAACCTGCGCACGCGGGTGTGCGATATCCCGGCGGATGTAACGGGCAAGGTGCCGGTGATGCTGCCTGTTGGAGACAGAGAGGGCAGCATTGTCATCCGGACCGGCGCAGGGGGCGCGCAGGGGACTGTGAAGGTGCTTGGCATTTGGCAGACCCTGGGCAAGGACGTCAGCCCCATGCCGCTTATGCAGGGGGAGATGGAGCTTGAGTGCTCCGAAGGCGTTGTCTGGCACAAGGGCAACGGAGAGTACTACGCCGACTACGCGACCGAAGGCCCGCACATTGTGCGCTTGCCCGGAGCGCAATGGGGGCTGAGTTCCGGCACAATGTATTGCATGCAGGTGCGCATGCCAAAGTGCCCCGGACGTGCGAATCTTCGGACCTCTCAGGCGCAAACCTTGGGCCGCCAGTTCGGAGAGGACATGCTGTTCACCTATACCCTTGAGTGTCCGCCGGACAAGGACATGTATCTGTGGCTGGACGGTCCGGGGCGGTACAGCATCAGCGAGTTCCATTTCTATAAGGCGCCCGCCTTTCCCTTTGCCATGCCGGGGCGGCTCAATGCGGGGGGATTCCTCGGCGGGGAGTTGGTCCCCGCAGGCGTCGTCCCCTGCGCTGACGGGGGCGGTACTGTGCGCCTGCGCCCCGGCCGCGGTATGGACCCCGCAGCTACAGGAGCGCTTCGCTTTGTGGGCAATCGCGGGCAGGCGTGGGAGGGGAATCTGGATGGTACGGGCGCTTTGGCCTGCCGCCGCGACCTTGACGCGGCAGAGTTGGAATTTGCTGTGGGGGAATCGCTCCAGCGGCTGGATTTCGATACGTTGGACCATGCCCTGCGAAGCTGCGTGCTGTCTCATGAGGGGCGGGCGCGGCATCGGGCGCACCAGCCTGTGGACATCCGGGACTTCCCGGTACTGCTGCCGGGGCGCAGCGTGTGCGGCGTGATGGATGCCCGTGACGGTTTTGGCGGCGGCCTGCTGGCGGAGTTGATTGACGCCCATCCCTCACCGCAGGGACAGGACAATGCCGGCCTGCGCAGCGCGGCGGTGCACCATACGCGGCTTGGGGCCGGGAAAAGACTGCCCTGCGACGGCGCGCCGTGTGTGGAGTATGCCGCTATGCCCGGCGGCGCGTTTGAGGCAGGGGTGGCCCTGTGGCCGTTTTTGTCGGTGAAGGACGGCGAGTATTGGCTGGTGTGTCTGTGGAAGGAGGTCCGCTGCGCACCCCTTGGCGGCGGCGACATCGCCGCGCATGACGCGGGCGTGGTGGTTGTTCCTGAGAGCGGCCCCTTGCAGGGGCAGAGCATCTGGGCGGGCACAGCGGCGGCAGCGGCCACCAACGCGGCGCTTTTCCCCTTGCCGGATGGAGGCGTTGGCGTGATGAAGAACGGCCTTCTTGAGCCCTTGGCGGAGCACCGCATTATTGGGGGCAGGGCGTTGGACACGGGCACGATGACCGCCCGGGCGGGGAGCCGGGTTGTGCTTGTGGACGACGGCTTTGGGCACATGGTGCACGCGGGCAGCCTTGGCGCGCCCCTTGGCATTACGGCCACATCATAATGCGGGGAGGCCCGCGCCGCACAAATGGCAACGCCGGACTGGAGCGAGGAACTCCAGTCCGGCGTTTTTTCGGGGGAGGACGTGCCCGAGGTTAGAACGTGCCAGTCAGCTTGTAGATGCCGAACTCATTATGCCCAAGGCTTTCGGCCTTGGTCTTCACGCCGTTGCAGGCCTTGACCACAGCGTCAAAGAGCTCCTCGCCGATTTCCGGCAGGGAGACGCCGTCGGTGATGATGCGGCCAGCGTTGACGTCGATGTTGTCGGGCATCTTGGCGTAGGTTTCGGGGTTGCCCGTCACCTTAACGACCGGCGCGATGGGATTGCCGGTAGGCGTGCCACGACCGGTGGAGAAGACGACGACCTGTGCGCCGCCGGCCACCATGCCGGTGATGGAGTCGATGTCCTGACCGGGGGTATCCATAAAGTACATGCCGTGTTTGTCAGCGGCGGGAATTTCGGCGTAGTCCAGCGCGCCCTTGAAGGGGGCGGTGCCGGCCTTGTACATGCAACCGAGGGATTTCTCCTCGATGGTGGACAGGCCGCCGACCTTGTTGCCCGGGGTGGGCTGGCCGCTGCGCAGATCCTCGCCCATCATGATGGCGCGGTCTTCCACACTCTTGACCTGAGCAAGGAACTTGGCGCGCTGGTCGTCTTCCTCAAAGCGCGCGGCGATGAGATGTTCCGCGCCGATGACTTCCGTGGTCTCGCTGAGGATGGCGCTGCCGCCAAGGTCGATGAGCTTGTCGGCCACGTAGCCGATGGAGGGGTTGGAGGCGAGGCCGCTGGTGGGGTCCGAGCCGCCACATTCCATGGCGAGGGTGATTTCGCTGATGTCAAATTCCACCTGCTCCTGCTGGGACAGCTCGCGCGCCATGGGGGCCGCAAGCTCAGCGCCCTTGGCAATGGCCTTCAGGGTGCCGCCGCAGTCCTGAATAACCACATGCTCCACGGGCTTGCCCACCTTGGCGATGTCCTCGGCCACGGCGCTGGCCTGCACGCCGTCACAGCCAAGGCCAACCACCAGCACAGCGCCCACGTTGGGGTTCAGGCCAAAGCCGGTGATGGTCTTTTGTGTCAGGGCAAGGTCGGAGCCAATCTGACAGCAGCCGTGCTGGTTGGGGATGGCCACCGCGCCGGGAACCTGCGCGGCGATTTTGAATGCCGTATCCGCCGCGCACACGGAGGTGGGGATGACCAGCAGGTGGTTGCGGACGCCGTATGTGCCGTTAGCTCTTTTGTATCCGTAAATGGTCATTGCGCTCTCCTTTAGGCGTTGTTTTTGTCGCCGCGGCCGCGGGTGCTTTCGATGTTGTGAACGTGGACGTGGTCGCCGGCGGCAATGGCCTGCGTGGCGTCGCCGATGATTTCGCCGTACTTGTAGCAGAGGCCGCCGACGGGGATGTCCGCGATGGCAATCTTATGGAACACGGGGATGTCCATGGTGGCGGTCACGGTGATGTCGTCGATGGTGATGGTTTCGCCTTTGTGAATGGGGCGCAGGCAAGTGACGACGTTGTCCTTGCTGCTCATGTGCAACGCTGCATTCATGGGAGTGTCTCCTTGTGAGTAGGGTTGGTGGCCGGGTGGCGAACCACACGGCGTAAAATGACGTAGGGCTGCCGTTAGGCGTGGGCCGTGAGAGTGGTCTGGGCCTTACGCCGCTCGTACCTGTCGAGGAAGGTGACAAGCAGGGGGCAGAGGATGGCGGTGACGATGACGGCGGCGGCAACCTGTACCGTTGCCACGGCGGCCACAGCGCCAATGGTTGGGTCTGCCGCGGCAATGGCGGCGGGGGTGGCGGCGGAGTTGCCCGCACTGGTGCCAACGGCCGCGCCAACCTGCGGGGTCTTGGAGCGGATGAGCTTCATGGCAAAGTAGCCGGCCAGACCGGTGATAAGGGTGTTGGCCACGCCAAGCAGAATGCCGGGAGCGCCAGCGGTGACGAACTGGTTCAGGTTCAGCGCCGCGCCAAGGGGGAAGGCAAAGAAGGGAATGGTGATGTCCACCGCGGGGGCGAGCCAGTCGCGCAGTTCGGTATCAAGGTTGCCGACAATGCAGCCGACGATAATGGGGAGCACCGCACCCAGCAGCATAACCAGCGGAATTTCGGCCAGTCCGGTCATGCCGAAGGCCAGCATGGTGAAGAAGGGGCCGTCGTTGATGGACAGAATGGACAGGGCGCCAACGTCGCTGGAGTCGCCAAATTCACCGGCCAGCGCGGCAAAGAGACCGCTGTTGGAGTTGGTCAGCGAGGCAACGACGGCAAGGGGGACGATGCCCATGATGCCGGCCGGACCGCACAGCTTGCTGACCAGGACGCCAAGCAGTGCGCCGAGGGCCACCTTGGACGCCGTGAGCGCGGCGCCCTTGGCGAGGGGTGTGCCCACCTGCCGGACATTGATCTGCGCGCCGGTACAGAACATGAAGAAGGCGAGAATGGGCATGGCGCCGTCTTTCCAGAGGTAGGTGCTGAAACTGCCAAGTTCCAGAAAGCCGGGAAAGAAGGTGTTGACGATGACGCCCAACAAGAGGGGGACGATCATCAACCCGCCAGGAATTTTCTTGATTGAAGCCAGGATACGCATTGCAACTCCTCCAGAAATATGAATTTTCTGGAGCAGTAACAATATGCGTGCCGAAGTGAATTCGGCATGTATTTCAGGGGTTTACAAGATGCGCGGTGTTTTGTGTTTCATTTTGAGACGTGGCGTTGTCTCAGGATGAAACATATGTCGCAATGTGAAACCGGCTACGGCTTGAGGTGTCGCCACAGGGTGGAGCGGCTGATGCCGAGGATGGTGCACGCCTCTTGGACATTGCCGCCTGTGCGGTCAAGGACGCCGCGCATGTAGGTGTGCATCATGGTGCGCATGCTGGGGAGGGCGTCCAAGGGGGCGTCTGGGGCGGGAAGGGGAGAGCAGGCGGCCGGGGCGGCGGATGCTGTGGCCGCGGCGGCGAGGGGCGAGGTTTCGCCCTCCAGCGCCTTGGCGACGCTCCCGAGGATGACGCTGCGCTCCATCAGCCCCTTGAGCTCGCGCACATTGCCCTTGTAGGGGCGCGAGCTCAGCTGGGCGCAGGTTTCTGGTGCCAGCCGGGGCACGGGCCTTGCGTATTTGGCGGCGTACCGGGCCAAAAAGTGCTCCGCAAGGCGGATGATGGCCCGGGGGCCAAGCTCGCGCAGCGATGGCAGGTGCAGGGTCAGGACGTTGATGCGAAAGAGCAGGTCGCGGCGGAATTTTTCCTCCTCCACCATCAGCTCCAGCGGCCTGTTGGTGGCGCAGATGATGCGGACATCCACGGGAATAATCTTGTCACCGCCGATGCGCATGATTTGATGCTCCTGCAAAACGCGCAAAAGCCGCCCTTGCAGTTCCAGCGGAATTTCGCCGATTTCATCCAGAAACACCGTGCCCTGATGGGCGAGCTCAAAGATGCCCGCCCGGCCCTTGCGCCGCGCGCCCGTGAAGGAGCCACTCTCGTGCCCGAAGAGTTCCGCCTCAATAAGTGAGGGCGGAATGGCCGCGCAGTTGATGGCGACAAAGGGACCGTTGCGGCGCGGGCTGGCATTGTGCAGGCTCTGGCAGAACAGCTCCTTGCCGACGCCAGATTCGCCCGTGACAAGGAGCGGCGTGTCGTACAGGGCATACTGTTTGCCCGTGTCGATGCACTCGGCCATTGCGCCGGAGTCGTGGATGATGTCGTCAAAGGTGTGCTTGGCGGTGAAGCCTCTGTCCGAGAGCTCGCGCCGGATCTTTTGCTCCACGCTTTGGACTTCCGTCACGTTCTGGATCGTCGCCACCGCGCCGACGACTTCTTCGCCAATGAGGACGGGGGCGCGGTTCACCACAAGGTTGTTCCCCTCAATGGTCAGCACCTGTCCCACACTGGGGGTGACGTTTTCCAGCGTGAGCAGCAGTTCGCACTGGGGAATGGCGTCGTGCAGCATGCGGCCGAGGACAGCCTCCTTGCGCACGCCAAAGATGCTCTCCGCCGCGTGGTTGAAGATGGAAATGCGCCCGCCCTCGTCAATGGCGATGATGCCCTCGTGCACAAAGTCCGTCACGGTGAGGATTTGCTGGGCGCGCTGCTGGCGGCTGCGGATGGAGGCATAGAGCTTGCGCGCCTCCTGTATGGAGCGGTGGATGGAGCTTTTTTGCGAGGTAATCTGGATGCCGAGGTGCCCCAGCTCCTCGGAGACGGTCTTGACGTTGGAGTCGCCGATGAAGGTCGTGATGCCTGCCTCACGGTAGCGGGCAATGGCGGTGGCGATGTCATCCTTGCGCTGGAGTTCGATCTTGACGATCTTCATGGGCAGCAGGGTCTTGAGGATGTCGAACCCGTAGATGACGTGGCTGTGCCCCACAACGCCTATGGATTCCTCCTGCCCAATCTGGCTCATGATGGGCGCGAGGCTTTCCACAATGTCATACGCGCTGACCGGTATCTCCACCGCCGGGATGTCCAGCTCGTTTTCAATCATATTATAGGTCCACCCGCGCGACACAACGACGGACGCACCCTGCGCCTGCCCCTTGCGGGCCATTTCCAGCCCTTCCTGCATGGTGGCGAGGACCACGTCTACATCATCGTATCCGTATTCCTGAACAATACGAACCGACTTGTCATAGACGTCCTGAAGGGGGGCGACGACGAGGATATCTTTCATGGCAGACCTTGCGGAGTGATAACGCGTTGAGGGTGAGGCTGACGCGGCGGCGCACTCTGGGCGCAGCGGGCCGTATGGCAAAGCCTTCCTGTAGACTGGTGTGGAACAAATGTCGATGCGTGGGGGCGCAATGTGGCATGAGCATCAGGGCGTGCTTGAGGAGCGCTGACGCGGACGAACCTTGTCGGCCAATTGGCGCGTGGATTGCCACGTCGGGGACCAATTGGCGAACACAAAAAAGGGGCTAGAAAGATAAATTTCTCTCTAACCCCTTGGGATTGCTGGTGGACCAAGTAGGATTCGAACCTACGACCATCCGGTTATGAGCCGGGGGCTCTGCCAACTGAGCTATTGGTCCCTTTGATGTGCGAGCGGGTTCTATAGCTGCAAGAATTCCGCTATGTCAAGGATTTGGTCGCGAGGGGCAGGAGTTTTCCTGCTAGGAGGCGGCTTCCTTGGCGGTTTTCTTCACGTGGTTTATGGCTTGGCGTGCGGCAAGCGCGCCTTCGCCAACGGCCACGGCTATTTGCAGAAAACGTCCAACGCAGTCGCCCGCGGCGTAGATGCCGGGGAGGTTGGTGCGCTGGTTCTCGTCGCTCTTAATATAGATGCCCTCGCGCTCAAGGCCAAGGGTCCAGGCAAAGTCACTGGCCGAGGCCTCGCCCATGGCGATGAAGATGCCGTCCACGGCAATGCTTTCGCCGTCGTCAAAGATGGCGCGCTCCAAGGCGGGAGAGCCTTCAAGGGTGGTGACTTTCTTTTCAATGATGGGGATGCCCGCTTCGTCCAGCCGGGCGCGGAAGTCATCGGTCATGGTCAGCGCCTTGCCCTGCGAGCATAGGGTGACGTCGCTGGTGTAGTTTTTGAGCTCAAGGGCCTGATTGACGGCGTAGTTGCCTTCGCCCAGCACCATCACGGGCTTTTGCTTGTAGAAGAAGCCGTCGCAACTGACGCAGTAGGAGATGCCCTTGCCGTCGTAGTCGTCCAGATTGGAGATGCCGGGGCGCACGCGGGAAACGCCAGCCGCAAGGATGACGGAGCGCGCCATAAAGGTGCTGTGCTCGGTTTTGACCTCAAACGCGCCGTCCATGCCATGATGGATGCCCAGCACGCGCTCGGTGACGAGGTCCGCTCCGAACCGCTCGGCCTGCTGCCGCCCGCGGGCCATGAGTTCGGAGCCGGTGACCGTCTCGTCAAAACCAAAGTAGTTGTCGATGTCGTATTCCCCGTCAATTTTCGGGGGCATGCCGACAACGACTGTCTTTATGCCAGCGCGGGCCGTATAGATGGCGGCCGAAAGACCGGCCGGACCTTGGCCCACGATGAGCGTGTCCACAGATTGTGCAGTCGGGAACATGTCAACCTCCCGGAGTTGTTTGTCAAAGGTACCGGATAGGATAAGACATGCCCCGCTTCTGTCAACCGCCTTCCGCCGCAGGGCGACGCGCCGCGCGCGGCGGAAGGGAGCGGAGACGGATTACGCGTACTGCTGGGTCTGCGGCAGCGGCTTCACGCGCCGCGCAAGGTAGATAAAGGGCGTGTCCAGCGCCGCCACAAAAGCCTTAAAGAGGTACGTCGTAAAAACGATTTCCCAAAAGACATTCATCTCAAACACGCCCCAGAAGGCGATGAAGCAGAACACCACGGAGTCCAGCAACTGGCTGACAAGGGTGCTGACGTTGTTGCGCAGCCACAACAGCTTGCCGCCGGTGCGCTCCTTGAGCCTGTGGAAGGCCCAAACGTCGTGGGACTGGGAGATGATGTAGGCCGTGAGGCTGGCAAGGGCCAGACGCGGCATGAAGCCGAAGATGGCCTCAAGGTGCGGCTGGGCGAAGTCCTGCGGCGAGGGAGTAAACTGCAGCGCCAGCTGCATGTAGCCCGTCATGATGACAAGCGACACAAAGCCGAGCAGAACGCCGCGTTTGGCTTCCTGCTTGCCGTAAAACTCGCTCAGGAGGTCGGTGGACAGATAGACGCTGGCGTACAGAATGTTGCCAAGCGTGGTGGTCAGCCCGAAAAGCTCCACAGTCTTGATGACCTGAAGGTTCCCGAGGATGAGGTTGAAAACGATGAGGGCGTACAGCCCCGGACGACCAAAATGCCGGAACAGGAGGACCACGAGAGACAGGTCAACCACGGCAAAAGAGAGCCAAAGAATCTCGTTCATTGTTGTCTCCGGAGTTAGATTTAGAAGGAGGGCGGCCTCCTTCCCGGCGGGATTGCCGGACGGCGGGAGTAGTATCCCCCTTGCCGCTGGTGGTCAAGTCTTCGCTTGCCTCTGCACGCACTGTACACGAAAAGGGCCGCGACACGAAGTGCCGCGGCCCGGTGTGGTTTTGTGAGGGATGAAAGGGTTAGTAGCCCGTTTCGCTCTGTTCCTGCCCGTCGTCCTTGGGGCAGCCGCGCGTGGTGCAGACCATGTTGCGGCCCGAGGCCTTGGCCAGATACAGCGCGCGGTCGGCCTGACGCAGGATGTCGATATTCTTGCGGAATCCGCCCGGGGCGAGGGAGGCGACGCCGATACTGGCCGTTACCGTAAAGTCCCGCCCCTTGTGCGAAAAGCGCATGCGGGCAATTTTGTGGCGCAGGCGTTCGGCAAGGTTCCACGCCTTGTCCTCGCTGGTGTGCGGCAGGATGACCGCAAACTCCTCGCCGCCGTAGCGTGCGGGAAAGTCCATGGAGCGCAGCGTTTCCTGAAGCAGCGCGCCAACTTCGCGCAGGACAAGGTCGCCCGCCTGATGGCCGTAGGTGTCGTTGATGGCCTTAAAGTGGTCAAGGTCCAGCATCAGCAGTGAGATTTCCTGATGATAACGCTGGGCGCGCTTCAGCTCATCCACC
>NZ_JBUDSW010000130.1:0-9821 GCF_054921475.1 Desulfobaculum sp.
GGTGAAGGAGACCTTTGCCCTGCAAACCGTGGCCTGCGGCCTGTTTCTGCTGGTACGCCACGGGCGGCGCGCCCGCGTTGCTGGGGGCGGCCTTGTGCTCTTTGGCGCGGCGTATTTTGTGCTGGCTGTGGGAGTGTTGCTGCCGGGGCTTGGTCCCAGCGGCGGCGGCCCCATTGGAGCGGGGGCTTTTGGCTGGCTGGGCGGCTCCCTTGGCGAGATGCTGCGCACCATCCTCACGGACCCCATACGTGTTCTGGGCATGATGTTTGGCGAGCCGGGGAAGCTGCTGTACGTGGGCGCGCTCATTGCCGCGTTTTTGGGGCTGCCGCTTCTGGCGCCGTCGTGGTGGATTGTAGCCCTGCCGCCCCTCGCCTTGTCCCTCCTGTCCACCCAGCCCAATCATTATGGACTTGGGCACCACTACACCGCCGGACTTCTGCCGCCCCTAACCATGGCCTTTTGCGCCACATGGCCCCGCGTGCGGGACTGGGGCGCGGCCATTGTCCGCCCGCGCACGGTCACGGCGCTGGCGCTGTGCGCGCTGCTGGCCGTGCATGTGGGCATCTCCCCCTCGCCGGCCTCGCGCCTGTTTTGGACGGACAAGATTTGGGCCTATGGCTGGCGCGCCTACATTCCCACAGCGCGGGATGCGATGATTCGCCGCGCGCTGGACAAGCACATCCCCAAAAGCGGCGTCACCTGCATCAGCGCGCAGAACACGGTGGTCTGGCACAGCCTGCTGCGCGCAGAGCGCGTGGTGATCTTTCCCGCCGCAGCGTATGCCGCGTTCGCCCTGCCGGATTTGCAGGCGCTGTCGGAGCGCAGCGTCTTCCCCCGCCGCGCCGCCAACGCCCCCCACAGCGCGGCGCGCACATCCGAGGTGTCCTTTCATGCTGATTTTGTGGTATTAGACCTGATGCGTCCCCTTTATCTCGGGGACCTTGGGTGCGACTGGCGCTACGGAGCGTGCACGGACGACACCGTCCGCCGCGACTTCCTTGCCGCCGTGGAGCGCACCCGGCAGACAACCACGCCGGTTTTTGAACGCGACGGATTCATCATCCTCCGGCGGCGCGGCGCGCCGTCATCACCACCAGCGGGCAAGGACACGCCATCATGAAGCGCTTCCTGCGGCAGAACGTTCTTATTCTGGTCCTTCTGAACTCGGGGAACCTGTTCAACTACATGTTCCAGTTCCTCGTCGGGCGCAGCCTGCCGCCGCAGGACTTCGGCGTCTTCAACGCGCTCAACTCCCTTGCCGTGCTGGCATCCGCGCCCATGATTGTTGTGCCGCTTGTGCTCTCGCGCTTTACCATCCGCATGGAACCGGAGGGGAAAGAGGCCCTGCGCGGACTGCTGCGCACCGCCCTTCTGCTGCTGACGCTCGCGGGGGCGGCGGTCTTTTTGCTGGGTACGCTGGCGCACACCGGCATCCAAAACTATCTGCACGTGGACTCCACCGGGCCTGTTCTGCTGATGCTGGCGCTGACCAGCATCAGCTTCATCATGCCCGTCCCCCTTGGCATCCTGATGGGTCTGCAACGCTTCACGGGCTTTGGCCTTGGCAACTGCTCCTCATCAGCCATCCGGCTCATAAGCGCCGCCCTACTGGTGGCCATGCTGGGCCACGGCGTTGGCGGGGCGCTGCTGTCGGGCATTATTGGCGTTGTGGGCGCGCTGGGTCTTGCCCTCTTTTTCCTGCGCGACCTTGTCATCGGCCCGGCGAAGCCGCTGCCTGCCAACATGCTGCGGCAGGTGGGGTGGTACACCGTTCCCGTGCTTCTGAACGCCGCGCTCATCATGGGCCTTGGCAATCTGGACCTTGTTCTGGCGCGCCACTACTGCACGCCCGAAGCGTCCGGACACTACGCCATGGCCGCCGTGCTGGGGCGCATTGCCTTCTTCCTCCCCAACGCCCTGCTTATGGTGCTCTTTCCCGAGGTCGCCAAATCCAGCGCCTCCGGTGAGGAAAGCGGCAAAACCCTTGCCCTGAGCATGGGGCTGACGCTGCTGCTTGGCGGCGGCTTCGCCCTTGTCTGCGGGCTGTGGCCGGAGCCGGTTATCCTTGCGCTGTTTGGGCCGGAGTATCTGGCCTCGGCCCCGGCGCTGCGGCTGGTGGTCACGGCCATGGCGCTCATGGCGGTGGCGAATGTTCTGTTCACCTACTGCCTTGCCTGCTCGCTGTACGGGTACCTCTGGATACTGGGCGCGGGCCTTGCGGGCATGATTACCCTCATCACCATGTTCCACGCCACGGAAACACAGGTGGCGTGGAGCCTCTTCGCCGCCGCCGCAAGCATTCTGGCGGCCACCACCGTGTGGTTTCTGCTGGTGGGCAAAAAGGCCGAAGTACGCCGCCGCATGGTCATGAACGGACACACCATGGAAGAAACCTCCTAGCCGGAGCAGGACATGCGCTTCGCCCTCGTTACGGTTCTCACCCTCGTTCTTGCCGCATGCGCCGCGCCCGCACGCGCCGAAACATGCTCCACCAACGCCACGTGGCGCTTCACCCTAGGGGAGGAGCACACAGCCCTCGTCCGCGCGCACATCACCCCATGCACCATCCAGCGCGACGTGGTGCGCGACTCCCGCATCCTCACCAATGAAGCGCGGACCATCATCAGCGGTCAACGCGGCCAATTTCCCACGTGGCGCATAAGCCTCACGGACGACCCCGCCCCCGTGGCGCGGTTTCCCTATCTTGCCGTTACATGGACCACCAGTGGCGCGCAGGCCTTGCCCAGCATTCGCCTGCGCGCCCGCCTGCAAGGGGCGCAGGACACCGCGCCCGTTACCCTCGTGTATGAAAACGAACTGGGCACGACAAAAGAGCCAACGAAGCGCGTAGACATTGTCCCCGCCAGCCTCGACAACAAGGACGCGCTCTATCTGATGCGCCGGGAGCTGGGGCTTGGCGCCTCCGGCGGCTGGCGGCGCACGTTTGACGGCCAGCATGTTGTTTTGCAGGGGCGCGTGGATATTCCCGTCACCGACGGCGGACTGCTGCGCCTGCGCTCTCCGCGCGGGGAGGAGCCAAAGTCCATACAGTTTTCCCTAAGCACCAACACCGCTCCGGGGCGCGACGTGTTCCTCTACTCCGGCGAGGTAACGCGGCAGGACACCACCGTCGGCGACAGCACCATCACCACGCTGGACCTGCGCCCGGCCCTGCGGGCGCGGCACCTGCGGCCACAGCGCGTTACGGTCATGGAGGTTCTGCTCTTCTACCCGGCGGATTCCCCGGCGGCGCGCTCCAGCGCCGCGCGCACGCTCTCCTTCCATGCCATGGACCTGAGCGGGCAGCGGCGGGAAGTGACGGCGCAATTCCTGCCCCACGGCGCAGCCAGCACCACCATGCTTGTTGACCTGCGCCACGCCCTTGGCACCCGAGCGGCGCCGGATGCGGCCCTGCGGCACATGCTGCTGACCATGCTCCCCGCCCCGTCGCAGGGCATCACCGTCACTGGCATCCGCCTGCTGGACCTCACCACTGCGCAGATTCCCGCGCTGGACAAAACCATCGACGACGCCGTGCAGACATGGGCCGCAGCGCCGCGCGCGGCGTCCCCTTTCCTGCGTGCCGTATCCATGCCCGCGCAGGGCATCTTTTCCCTGACGGATGACGAAACATGGCGCGCGCAGTACCTGCGACACGACCGCCCCGCAGCCCCGCTCTGGCGCCTTGGCCTGTGGCCGGAAGCACCACTCCCAACAGCCGTCAATGCCACGGCAACGGACGGCTCCACCGCCCTGATGGACCTGCCGCCACACTTCACCGCGCTGACCGGCGATGTGGCGCAGAAAGCCATCACAAGGCTGACCGCCGTCCCAGAGGTGAGCCTCCCTCTCCCCGCAGCGACGACAGCGCTCCTGACGCCGCTCATCATGACTGAAAGCGCGGTCTCACCCGTTCCCCTTGCGGGCCGTGAATGGTGGACGCGGCGGGGCACCCTCGTTATGCCCCACCACACGCGTGCAGGAATAACCCGGCAAGAGAGCGGCGCTCTGCTTGTGGCAACGGACATCGCCCCACCAACCCTCGTCCGCTTTACCGCGCCGCAGGTCACGGCCCTGCGCTGGGACACGCTCCACGCCCCAGTTGCGCCCTATCCCTCACGCATCACCCTCAATCTGCCGGACGGCGCCAGCCGCCCCCTTGCCCCGGGCGAAACCTTCTCCCTGAGGGACGCGGCCCCGCACATGCGCGGCGGCTCCCCCCTTACGGTGGACGTCAGCTACCTTGGCACCGAGCCATTTTTCGGCATCACGCCGCCGCGCGTTGAGCTGTTTGGCATGCGCAGCCACACTCCAAAAACCCTTGCGGCGCAGCTTCTGCATATTGACGGCGCATCGGCGACTACACCGGCAGCGCTTGGCGCCACATGGAATGGCGGCTGGGCGGACGCGGCGCAGATGCACCTTGCCGCCGGAGAAACCGCCATTACCCTGCGCCCGCATCCGTTCTTTGCCGTAGACGCCGTGGAAATCATCACCCCAACGCCGCCCCGCCTGCGCCGCGACCCCGCTGATGAACACGCCGCGCAAAGGCGCGCCGCGCTCCCCTTCATCAGTACGGATATTCTCATTCTCGCCATGGCGGGCCTTGCGATGTATGCGCTCTTTAAAACTGGCAGGCTTGGCCTTGGCGCGCCCGTCAGCGCCCTGCGCGGCGTCCGCCGCGCCTTTCTGCGGCGCTCCGCACCGGCGAAGTGCGCCATTGCGGGGCTGCTTATTGCCGGAGGCAGCGGCGTGCATATCGTCCAGCCGGGACCAAACGCCACCGCCACGCTCTTTTCCGGCGGCGGGGCCGCCATATTGCTTGCCATGGCGGGCGCGGCGCTCACCCGGCGCTTTGCCCCGGACATTGCCGCCCATCCGGCGCGCCGCACCCTCGCCGCCGCAGGGCTGGCCCTCCTCGGCATCATCATCTGCCGCGTGGCAGGATTCCTCCCCGGCGCAGAAATATTGGCCTTCGCCATGTTTTATCTGCTGGCACTCGCCGGATGGCGCACACGCGGCATGTTCACGCCACAGCCCCATAAGGACGCATCATGAGCGCGCCGCCCAAAACCGCACTCTTGGCCCAATGGGGCGCGGCGGGATACGTCGGCGTGGTCTCCATGGGCCTCAGTTTTATGCTGGGGCGGCTTCTGGGACCACAGGGCTTTGGTGACTACTCCGCCCTGCTCACCCTTGGCGCGCTGTTCGCCATTGTGCAGGACGGCGGCTTCAAGACCCTCCTCTACCGCGAAGGCGCGCGGCCAAGTCCGGATATCGCCGCGAGCCTGCCGGAACTTCAAGGACGCGCCACGCGGCATGTGGCCCTTGTCACCGTCCTTGGCGCGGCCCTGTGCCTGCCCACACCCGCGCCCTACGGCTGGCACGCGGCGGTGGCCGTTGTCTGCCTGAGCCTGCAAACGGCCTGTGTGTTCGTCTCTGCCTCCCTGCGCGCCAAAGGCGACTTCCACGCCGACGCCGTGTGGCAAAGCGCCTACCGCACCGCCAGCGCCGTGGGCATTGTCGGCGTCCTCCTGCTTGGGGCCTCCGGCGCACCGTGGATGGTCTTTGCCGGGTGGGGGATTGGGCTTGCTCCGCTCCTCGTCATGATGCGGCGCCACCTTGGTCCCCGGCATCTTGGACGGCAACGCACTGGCCGCCGCATGCGGCGCAGTCTGTTCACCGCGTGTGTGGCCTTTATGGCCGTGGACGCCGCCACCGCCATCTACTACCGCTGTGATATTCTCCTGTTGCGCCACCTTGGTTCCGGCGCGGCGGAAACCGGCCAGTACGCCGCGGCCTACCGCTTTCTTGACGGCATCATCCTGCTGGCCGCGCCCGTGGGGGTGGTGTGCTTTCGCACCCTGCGCCAGCGCATGGATGCTCCGCGCGCCTTTCTTCGCCTGCTGGCCGGCGTCAGCTGCGCCCTTGCGGGCGCGGGCGGCGTTCTGCTGGCCCTTGGCGTGCCTCTTGCCGCCCCCCTTGTGCGCCTGACCTTTGGCCCGGGCTACGACGAAGCCGCACGCCTGCTGCCCTTGCTCCTCGCTGCGCTGCTCTTCATTCTGCCGTCAGGACTGCTGACGCAGGCCGCCATTGCCCTGAATATTGAACGCTTTTACGCCGCGTGCGCCGCTGGCGCGGCCGTCATGAACATCGCG
Organism: Desulfobaculum sp.; assembly: GCF_054921475.1. Classification (NCBI taxonomy): domain Bacteria; kingdom Pseudomonadati; phylum Thermodesulfobacteriota; class Desulfovibrionia; order Desulfovibrionales; family Desulfovibrionaceae; genus Desulfobaculum; species Desulfobaculum sp. The sequence continues at coordinate 6,159 of NZ_JBUDSW010000130.1, forward strand.
CTGAATATCCTGCTCATCCCGGACCTTGGCGCGCACGGCGCCGCCTATGCCACCATCGCCACGGAAGCCGTGCTCATGGCGGCGCTTCTTGGCGGGCTGGCCCGGCGCCTGCGCCACATCGCCGCGACGCACCACGCCTCATCCCACAAGGACGCATCATGCCCACACCACCACGCATCGTCGTAAACGCCATCCCCCTGTGCAACATCGCCACGGGCATCAGCCGCTATCTGCGGAGTCTGTACTCCGAGCTGGAGCGCCTGTACTCCGGCAAAGCGAAGTTTGTGTACTTCGACGGCGAGGCCCTGCGCCGCACCATGCCCACAGGGCCGCAGAACCTGCGCAGCTGGTCACGCCTTGCGGATGTTTTCTGGCGACTGCCCCCACGCGCCGCCTACGCCATCCGCCTTGCCCTGCACGCGCGGCGGGCGCGGCGGTTTCGGCGGCTGACCGAGGGCTGCGCGCTGTATCATGAGGCCGCGTTCTTTCCCTTTGCCACGGCGGCGGGCTGCGCCACCGCCTTTACGGTGCAGGACATGTCCCTCGCCCGCTTTCCCGAGCACCACCCGCGCGAGCGCGTGCTGTATTTCAACAGGCACTTTGCCAAAAGCCTTGGCGGCGTTGACGCGTTTTTGTCCATCAGCCAATTCACCAAGGATGAGCTCACCGCCCTGACGGATGTCCCGGCGGAGCGCGTGCGGGTGACGCCGCTTGCGCCGGACACCTCGCTCTTTTTCCCGCGTTCGGACTCCGCCCATGCAGCCCTGCGGACCCGCTACGGCCTGCCGGAGCGCTTCGCCCTCTTTGTCGGCAGCGGGGACCCGCGCAAGAATATGCACGTCATCCCGAAGGCCCTTGCCGCCTCCGGTCTTACCCTCCCCCTTGTGGTGGCCGGATGGGACGGCTGGCAGGACAGCCCGCCACAGGGCGTCATCCCCCTCGGGTACATTGACGACGAAACCCTCGCCACAGCCTACAGCGCCGCCACAATGACCGTTCTGCCCAGCACCTATGAAGGCTTTGGCCTGCCGGTTCTTGAGGCCATGGCCTGCGGGTGTCCGGTCATCACCACGCGCTGCGCCAGCCTGCCCGAGGTCGGGGGAGATGCCGCCGCGTATTTCGACCCGCCAGACAACGCGGCGGCCCTTGGCGAGGCCATGGGGCGCATCGCGGAGGACGCCGCCCACCGGAAACAGCTCATTCAGGCCGGGTACAACCACGCGGCGCAGTTTACCTGGGAGCGCACCGCCCGCCTCACGTGGGACGGCTTCACCGCAGCCTTGGAGCAGTCATGACCGCGCCGCTCATCCTGCACGACTTTTTCAGCTTTCCCGGCGGCGGGGAGCGCGTGGCGCTGTTCATGGCCCGCCACTTTGCGGCCCGCGTCGTCACCGGACACGTGGATGTCCGCCCCTTTCCCGTAGACGCCTTTGAAGGCATCCCCATCACCAATCTGGACGCCTTTCGCGCCGCGCCGCTGCTGGCGCGCCTCTCCCAAACCGCGGCCCTACGCAAAGCCTTCTGCACTCTGCCGCAGCAGGACGCGCCGTGGGGCATCTTTACCGGCACGGTCAGCCTCTTTGCCCACGCCAGCGTGAGCGGCCGCAAAATACTGTACTGCCACACCCCGCCGCGCATCCTCTTTGACCTGCGCCGCGAAACCCTTGCCGCCACCCCTGCGTGGCAGCGCCCGGCCATGCGGGCCTTCATGCGCTGGTTCAAGGGGGTCTACACCGACGCCCTCGGCGCCATGGACGTTGTGCTGGCCAACTCCGAAAATGTCCGCCAGCGCCTGCTGCACTACCTTGGGCAGGACGCCCACGTGGTACACCCGCCCTGCATGACCCACGCCTTCCCGTGGCGGGGGCAGGACGATTATTATCTTTCCTGCGCGCGGCTTGATGGCCTCAAGCGTGTGGACCGCATCGTCACTGCTTTTCTCTCCATGCCGGAGAGGCGCCTTGTGGTCGCCTCCGGCGGCCCGGAGGAAGCCCGCCTCCGCGCCCTCGCCGCAGACGCGCCCAATATCAGCTTTACCGGATGGATTGACGAACCGGCGCTTATTGACCTCATGGGCCGCGCCATCGCCACCATCTACATCCCCCGCGACGAGGACTTCGGCATGTCGCCGGTGGAGTCCATGGCCGCGGGCAAGCCCGTCATCGGCGTGGACGAAGGCGGCCTGCGGGAAACCGTGGTCCACGGCGAAACCGGCATCCTTCTGCCGCCGGACCCGCCCCCCAAGGCCATTGCCGAAGCCGTCTCTTCCCTGACGCCAGAGCGCGCCCGCGCCATGCGTCAGGCCTGCACCACGCGCGCACAGGACTTCAGCGAGGATGCCTTCCTCCGCCGCCTCAGCGCCGCGGCTTTTGATGGTGCTCAAAATGACGCGTCCGGCAACGCATCAGACGGCGCGCCAGCCTAAGCGCCCCTCCCGCCAACACCTCCCAGCACACAAAAGAAGGCCACCCGGCATATACCGGGCGGCCTGTTTCAGGTTACGGATTGGTCCGAGTCAGCTACTTCTTCATGCGCCGGCGCACCAGGAATGCGGCAGGAGCGATGAGCAGCAGCAGGAACTCGATGCTCCATGCAGCGGCCGGGTTGAACACGCAGCCACCGTCGCTGTCACTATCGGAGGACGTGGAGCTGGACGTGGTACCGGACACGAAGCCACTCGGGTCGCCGATGATGTCTTCGCTGGTGTTCACGTCGTACACGCCGTTGTCCGCGATGGTGAAGTACAGCGTATAGTCGAAAGCGTCGTTCAGGGAGAAGTTGGCCGGGATGAAGTACGAAGGCGTACCTTCGAACGACAGCCAGTACTGTCCTTCTGCCAGGGTCGACGTACCGGGGTTGTAGGTGAAGGCCTTGGTGCTGTTCGCGGTCTGGGCAGCGGAGAGTCCGCTCACCGCGTCACGGGCGGCCGTGTACATCTTGGTGTAGGTCCCAAGGGTGTTGGGGGTCTTTCCGTGGACCTGTGCGCCGTCGATGGTGCGCTGGAAGATCGTCAGATCACCAGGGCTGGAGGCGGCGGGCAGGGTTGCCACGAAGGACGTCAGGTTGGTTACGCTCTGGCCGCTGGACAGGCCGAACTGGCTCACCAGGTCATCAGAGCTCTTGTTGAGCACGGCGCTTGCGTCGCTGGGGATGTTGCTGATGTCGATGGCCGTAGCCGCGCGCACCGTCACACCGGATGCCAGAGACCCGAAGCTGCTCACGATGGTGTTGATGTCGGCAGTGGAGGTCGCCGATGCGGGCGGCACCACAAAGCCGAGGTCCGTCATGATCTGCAGGCCGAGAGTCCTGTCGCCTGCCGCGCCATACGCAGAGGTAGAGTTGGAAGTGCCGGCGGCAACCCAAATACCTGCGATCACATCGCCGACCTTACGGCCGAGGAAGTGGGCAAAGTAGTTGTCGTCGGAGTCGAGCAGGGTCGCGTTACCATGGGTCACGCCGCCAAGGCTACTGGACGTTGCAACGCTCCACGTCATCTCGTCCATGTCAGCCAAGGATAGGGCGGCTCCTTCATTGTCACCAACGGTAGTAGCGTTGAAGCCCACGAAGGTGGCGTTACCGTCAGTCACTTCGCTGTCTCTCAACAGGAACTTACCAATGCGGCCCTGCGCGGTGGCGTTGGCCGCACTGGAGAAGCCCTGGCCA
>NZ_JBUDSW010000131.1:0-9772 GCF_054921475.1 Desulfobaculum sp.
GGGCGCTGGCTCCTCGGGGTGGACCTCAAGCTCAAAGTCAACGCCATCCAGTGAGGTTGGCGCGTCGTCTGTGGCTTCCATGTCCAGATCAATGACCGGAACATCGTCCTCCGCCGGCTGCGGGGCGACTGCGGGCATGGAGTAGGCGGCCTGAAGCTCCTCCACCATGCTGCCCAGACCGGCCTTGATGCCGCGGCTCATGACAAGGTTGTCACCGTCAAAGACATCAATGCGCGACCAGCCGCGGCCGATGAAGACCGAGGCGCAGGTTCCGGCGCCGCGCGCCAAATCCGTAGAGCGGATGGCGGTTTGCAGGGCCAGCGGCGGGATGGTCGCGCCTGCGGGCTCAAAGCCGGCATCGCGCAGCATATCCACGGAGCGTTTGAGGGCCTTGCGGGGCACGGTGTAGGCGATGGCCTGCAACTTGGGGATGCCCTTGTCCAGCACCTCGCCCTGCACTTCAAAGTCCAGAAGCTGTTCGGCTTCATTGATGGACTTGTCGCGCTTGATGGCCCAGCAGAATGTTTCGGATTCGCGCTTTTTGGGCACCTTGGGGATGCGCACGCGCCACAGGTCGGCCTCCGCAGTGGGGACAAGCACCCAGATGTCGGGATTGGCGCTGCCTGCAACGGCGGAAATTTGCATGCGAAGGAACTCGGCAAAGCCCGCGCTGCCCGGTCCGGCTTGCGGCGGGTAGGGGGCTTCGCGCAGGGTGCGGAGCATGGTGCGGCCGCCGCTGCGTTCCATAACGGCAATGCGCAGCGCGTACGGGGCAATGTCCAGCCCAAGGGTGATGCCCTTGGCCTTGCCGCCACGCAGAGCGCCGCGTGTGTCCTTTGGTGATGTGGAGCCGTCTGCCGATTGAACGGTTGACGCCGTCGTCTCAGCCACGTGAGCTGACGGTGCTGATGAGGCGTCCCCCCGGATCGTCCTCAGCAGGCGCTCCGTAGAGCTAGAGTCATTACGAGTCGCCAATTCCCCCTCCGTCTCAGCAAGCGGCCAGCGGCGCGCCCCTGCGATTGGGTGGTCGTGAACAGGATGTGGCCGACATGGCCACAAGGAAATATTTCCAAAATAATAAAAGCAAGGGGTGTGTCCCGCGCTCCTTCCCCCCCGAGATAGCGCGCAAAAAAGGAACGACCTATTACAAACACCGTTTACGTTATGTCAATGCCATTGCCAAGAAAATAGGGGTGTCTCCCTATTAGGCTGGGAATTGATAGGTATTTCCCATGGGAAAGGCTGGCTGGACTGGTGCGCAGGAGCGCGTCTTCCGCACGTCCAATGCGGGGGCCGCGGAGCCGTCTGCGACGCGGCTTCGCACAGCAGCGCGCCATAGACCCGTTGCCGTTCCCGGTGTGTGTCTTGGCCTTCCGTTTGCGCGCAAAAGCGGGCATGCTGAAGCTGACGCGTGTGGGCATGGGGGGTGCACTGTGGCACTGCCATTGCAAAAAACCACTGCGGGCCAACACTTTTCGTAAACGGCCATATCGTTGTAAGCGCAATTATATTGCGATGGCAATACATGAAATCAGCATCTGAGGTTTGGGATGAAGAGGCGTATTTTGCGGCTGGTGCTGCCTGTGCTCTGCGCGCTTGTGTGTGTGCTGCCGTTTGGCGGTGACGCGGGCGCGGCTCCGGTGCGGGGGAATATCCTGTACCTGAACTCCTACCATGACGGGTATTCGTGGTCCGACGATATATTCGAGGGACTGCGCGAAGGCTTGCAGGGCCACAGCGAGGTGGAGTTGCAGGTGGAGTACATGGACTACAAGAAGTACGAACTCGGCTTCCTGTCGTCCCTGCTTGGCGATTTGTACAAGCGCAAATTCCGGGGCATGCACTTTGACGTCATTGTCCTGTCCGACAATAACGCATTCAATTTCTATCTTGAGCGCGGGGCGGAGCTGTTTCCCGGCGTTCCGGCAGTATTCTGCGGCATCAACGACTTTTCGCCCGAGGTGATCTCCGGGCGCGACATGACGGGTGTGGTGGAAAACTTTGACGTGGCCGATACCCTCGGCATCGCCCTGAAGTTCCACCCTGAAAAGAAGCGCCTTGTCATTATCGGTGATGAATCCGTTACCGGTGTGGCCATCCGAAACCAGCTGCTGGACGCCACCCCCCGCTTCAAGGACCGGCTGGACGTGGAGTACTGGTCCGGATTCGACACCGACGAACTGCGCAAGCAGGTGCGCGAGGCCTCGGACGACACGTTTTTCTTCTTCATCCCCTTCTATCAGTCCATCAAGGGGCGCTTTTATTCCGCGGCGGAGCTATTGGAGATTGCGTCTCGGAATACGTCGTCGCCCATCTACTCCAGTTGGGAGTTTCTCCTAGGGCATGGGATTGTTGGCGGAAAGCTGCTTTCCGGGCAGGAGCATGGGCGCAAGGCCGCAGAACTCGCCCTGCGCGTGCTTGGCGGTGAGCGGGCTGGGGATATCCCCGTGGTGCATTCCACCCCCAGCCGTTTCGAATTCGACTACAACCAGTTGCAGAAGATGGGCATTGATGAGAGCGAATTGCCCGTGGACAGCATCATCGTCAACGCGCCGAAGGCGTTTTACGAGGTGGACCGCGGGCTGTTCTGGACCATCATGGTGAGTTTCTTCCTGCTGATGGTGACGACGCTGTTTCTTGTGCGCAATATCGCCCGCCGCCGCATGGCGGAGATGGAGATGGAAAAGCAGCTGTCCTTTCAGGAAATCCTCATGGACACCATCCCCATGCTGGTGACGTGGAAGGGCCGCAAGCAGATTTACCTTGGCGCAAACCGCTACTTTGCGGATTTCTTTGGCCTTGCCTCGCCCAGCAAGATTATTGGGCGCAAGGAATCCGCCATCCCGGTGCTCAATGACTATCTGCAATGGGATGAGCCGCTGGACAGGCAGGTCATGGAGACGGAGCGCCCCATCCGCCGCCAGCGCCGCACGGTCATCAACGCCAAGGGCCAGACCTGCGTGCTGGAAGTGAACAAGGTGCCCCTGCTCGACGAGAAGGGCAATGTCATGGGCACCCTGACCACGGGCGAGGACGTCACCAAGGAAGCCAACCTTGAAAAGCAGCTGCTCCAGTCGCAAAAGATGGAAGCCATCGGCACGCTGGCGGGCGGCATTGCCCATGATTTCAACAATATCCTGACATCCATCATCAACTCCACGGAGCTGGCCCAGCTGGATGTGGACACCCAGACCCCGGCGGGGCAGGATTTGGAGCGCGTGCTCAAGGCCGCGCAGCGCGGCAGTGGATTGGTCAAAAAAATTCTGACCTTCTCGCGCCCCTCGCAGGAGGGCTTCCAATATGTCAAGATTGAGGACGTGGTGCGCGACGCCGTGGGCCTGCTCAAGGCCTCTCTGCCGCGCAATATCAAGGTCACCACGCAGATAGGCAATGAAATGGGCACCTGCCTTGCGGACCCGACGCAGATTCATCAGGTGGTGATGAACCTGTGCACCAACGCCTTCCACGCGCTGCGGCCCACGGGCGGGCGGCTGGAGATTACGCTGGAGACCGAGGAAATCGACGTCTCCACCTCCGAGCTGCGCAACCTGCCGCCGGGCAGTTATGCGGTGCTGACCGTGGCGGACAATGGCCCCGGCATTCCGCCCGAGATTGTGGACAAGATTTTTGATCCGTTCTTTACCACCAAGGGCAAGGCCGAGGGAACCGGCCTTGGTCTCGCCGTGGTGCTGGGCATCATCAAGGTGCACAAGGGCAGTGTGGAAGTGACCAGCGCGCCGGGAATGCGGACCGCTTTCGTCGTCAGATTGCCGCGCGTGGCAAAAGAGACTGGCGAGAGTGCCGGGAGCGTGGTATCCGCAACTCCCGGACAGGGACGCATCCTCTTCGTCGAAGACGACCCGGACCAGCTGGCCACCATCCCCCGCGTTTTGGAAATGCTGGGATACCGTGTGGTGCCCGTGCACGACGCGGCAGCCGGGCTGGACCGCATCGCCCACGACGACACGCCGTTTGACCTCGTCATCACGGACTATGACATGCCGGGGCAAAACGGTGTGGAATTGGCCCGCAGTCTTGCCGAGGTGTCGCCCGACATGCCCGTGCTCATGGTCTCCGGACGCGAGCGGGCGGTGCAGGCGGCGCAGGCCATGCCAAACATCGTGAAGGTTGTGCTTAAACCCTACGACAGAAACACCCTGTCCGAAGCCATAAGGGAAATCTTGCAGACCAATGCTCAATGACGAGAACATCTTCGGGAACATCCTCGTTGTGGACGACGACCCCGAGGTCCGCGGGACCATGGAGAGCCTGCTGGGGCGTATGCTCCTGCACTGCGAAACCGCGGGCACGCTGGCTGATGGCCTGCGGGCCATGCGCGAGCGCGACTTCGACGTGGTCTTCCTCGACGTCCGTCTGCCCGACGGCAACGGACTGGATGCGCTTCCCGAAATCAAATCCATCCCCGGTTCGCCGGAAGTCATTATCCTCACCGGGCAGGGTGACCCGGATGGGGCGGAATTGGCTATTCAGGGCGGTGTGTGGGACTATTTGGTCAAGCCAACGCCCATCAAGCAGACCATGCTCAGCGTGCAGCGCGCCCTCAAATACCGCGAGGAAAAGCGCGCCGAAGCTCCGGTCATTGCCCTGAACCTTGAAAATGTGGTGGGCCATGGCCCCGGCATGCACACCGTCTTTGACCAGATGGCGCAGGCCGCGCGCTCGGCCTCGTCCACCCTTATCACCGGCGAGACCGGCACAGGTAAGGAACTCACAGCCCGCACCATCCACGAAAACGGTCCCCGCCGCGACGGGCGTTTTGTGGTGGTGGACTGCGCCTCCCTCACCGAAACGCTGGTGGAGAGTACGCTCTTCGGCCACCGCAAGGGCGCGTTCACCGGCGCGGACAAGGACCGTACCGGCCTGGTCAAAATGGCCGACGGCGGCACCCTGTTCCTCGACGAAGTTGGCGAGATGCCCCTTTCCCTCCAGAAGTCCTTCCTGCGCGTTTTGCAGGAAAAGCGCTTTAGGCCCGTGGGGTCAACGCAGGAGGAAAAGAGCGACTTCCGCCTTATTGCGGCCACCAACAAGGACCTTGAGTCCATGGTCCGGGACAGCGACTTCCGCGAGGACCTGCTGTTCCGCCTCAAGACCATCACCATTGAGTTGCCGCCCCTGCGCAGCCGCGCCGAGGACATCCGTCCGCTGGCCATTCATCATATCAACAAGCTGTGCGAGGACTACAAGCTGCCCGTCAAGGGCTTTGGGTCGGACTTTTTTGATGTGCTTGGAGCCTATGGCTGGCCCGGCAACGTCCGCGAGCTGTTCAACGTGCTGGAGCGCGCCTTTGTGGCCTCCGGGCAGGAGAAGACGCTGTACGCCATGCATCTGCCGCAGGACGTGCGCATCAAGGTTGCCAAGGCCACGCTGGAGGGCGGCAAGGACGACCAGCCCGCATCCGGCGCGCCCGGCATGCCGCCTGCCGGTGGCCCGGCGCAGGACGCCGCCTCGTGGCTGGAGGCGCAGTTTGACGGCGAGGTGCCCAGCCTCAAGGACTTCAAGTCCCGCATGGAAAAGCATTATCTGGAGTATCTTCTCCAGCGCTATGACGGCGAACTGTCTACAATTCTTGAGATTTCCGGTCTTTCTCGCTCGCATTATTACGCGCTGCTGAAGAAGATGGGCATCTCCTCAAAATGATGTTTCGGCTGTCCTTTTTTTCAGACAGCTGACACTTTGTCCGAAAAAACAGACCGCGGGCCGGTCCCGGGGGGCGGATGCCGTCCACCCGTTGATTTCAGCGCTTCGGCGGATTTTTTGTGGACAACTTATACTCGAAATGGAAGGAAGAAGATGGTAGTGGCTGTATGCCACTGGTTGAGCGAATAAACAGGTGCGCGGGCATTTCGTCCGAAAAAACAGACTTTCCGGCCGCGGAAGTGGCTGGTGGGTTCGTACGGTTTATCGCCAATTTCCCGGTTTTGCAGGGAAAAAGAAATGGTAAGGTTCTGGCACGGTTCTTGTTGGCTTTGTGGCGCTTTTCCCACATGTCCGCGGGTTCCGTGCCGATGCATCGGAAACCGTTTCATGAATCTTAAGGAGAGGATTTATGCCTAAACACATGAAGACCATGGATGGCAATACAGCCACTGCGCATATCGCATATGCGCTGTCCGACTGTTCCGCCATCTATCCCATCACCCCGTCGTCCACAATGGGCGAGGTGGCTGATGAAATGGCAGCACAGGGCCGCAAGAACATCTTCGGCCAGATTGTGAACGTCAAGCAGATGCAGTCCGAGGCGGGCGCCGCTGGTGCCGTTCACGGTTCCTTGGCTGCCGGCGCGCTGACCTCTACGTTCACCGCGTCTCAGGGTCTGCTGCTGATGATCCCCAACATGTACAAGATCTCCGGCGAGCTGCTGCCCGGCGTGTTCCACGTCTCCGCACGCGCTCTTGCCGCGCACGCTCTGTCCATCTTTGGCGATCATCAGGACGTCATGGCCTGCCGCCAGACGGGCTTCGCCATGCTGGCCTCCGCATCCGTGCAGGAAGCCATGGACCTCGCTCTGGTCGCGCACCTGTCCGCCATCGACAGCAACGTTCCGTTCATGCACTTCTTTGACGGCTTCCGTACCTCTCATGAGATTCAGAAGATCGAAGTCATCGACTACGAGGACATCAAGAAGATCGTTAACTGGGAAGCCATCGAAGAGTTCCGCCAGCGCGGAGCCAATCCGGAACACCCCGAGATTCGCGGCACCGCCCAGAACCCCGATATCTACTACCAGGGCCGCGAGGCATGTAACTCGTTCTACAACGAGCTGCCCTCCATCGTTCTGGAGAACATGAAGAAGGTCGAGTCCATCACCGGCCGCCGCTACCGCCTGTTCGACTACGTCGGCCACGAGGAAGCTGAGCGCGTCATCATCGCCATGGGCTCCGGCTGTGAAGCCATCGAAGAGGTCATCAACCACCTCGTCGCCAAGGGCGAGCGCGTTGGCCTCGTGAAGGTGCGCCTGTTCCGCCCCTGGTCCACCGACGCTCTGCTGTCCGTGGTGCCGGCTACCGCCACCTCCATCACCGTGCTCGACCGCACCAAGGAACCCGGCGCACTGGGCGATCCGCTCTACCAGGACGTCTGCACCGCTTTCATGGAACGCGGCGAAATGCCCACCATCGTTGCCGGCCGCTACGGCCTGGGCTCCAAGGAGTTCACCCCCGGCATGGTCAAGGCCATCTTCGACAACATGAAGGTGAACCAGCCCAAGACCAAGTTCAACGTGGGCATCAACGACGACGTCACCCACACTTCCCTCGAAGTGTCCGACGTGGTCGACACCACCCCCGAAGGCACCGTGCAGTGCAAGTTCTGGGGCCTGGGTGCCGACGGCACCGTTGGCGCCAACAAGAGCGCCATCAAAATCATCGGCGACAACACCGACATGTTCGCACAGGGATACTTCGCCTACGACTCCAAGAAGTCCGGCGGTATCACCATCTCTCACCTGCGCTTCGGTGAAAAGCCCATCCAGTCCACCTACCTCATCAACCATGCCGACTACGTGGCCTGTCACAACCCGGCCTACGTGCACCAGTACGACCTGCTGGACGGCATCAAGGACGAAGGCGTGTTCGTGCTGAACTGCCCCTGGTCCGTTGAGGAGATGGAAAAAGAAATCCCCGCTTCCCTCCGCCGCGAAATCGCTGAGAAGAAGCTCAAGTTCTACACCATCGACGCCGTGAAGATCGCTGGCGAAGTGGGCCTTGGCGGCCGTATCAACATGGTCATGCAGACCGCGTTCTTCAAGCTCGCCAACGTCATTCCCTTCGATCAGGCCGTGAAGCTCCTCAAGGACGCTATCGTCAAGGCCTACGGCAAGAAGGGCGAAAAGATCGTCAACATGAACCACCAGGCTGTGGACAAGGCCGCCGACGCTATCGTCGAGGTCAAGGTGCCCGAGTCCTGGCTGACCGCTGCCGACGACTGCTGCTGCGGCGGCAAGGCCGAGCCCGAGTACATCACCGACGTGGTTCGTCCCATCCTCGCCCAGAAGGGCGACGATCTGCCCGTGTCCGCCTTCGAGGCTGACGGTCTGGCTCCTGTTGGCACCGCTGCCTTTGAAAAGCGCGGCGTTGCCATCAACGTGCCCGAGTGGATCCCCGAAAACTGCATCCAGTGCAACCAGTGCTCCTTCGTGTGCCCCCACGCCGCCATTCGTCCCTTCGTGGCTAATGAGAATGAGCTGGACGGCGCCCCCGAGACCTTCGCAACCATCGACGTGAAGGCCCCCAAGGAAATGAAGGGCATGAAGTACCGCATGCAGGTTTTCGCTCAGGACTGCCTCGGCTGCGGCAACTGCGCAGACATCTGCCCCGCCAAGGACAAGGCTCTCGTCATGAAGCCCCTGCACACCCAGCTCGACGCTCAGGTGGAGAACCTCGACTTCGCCTCCGCCAACATCAGCGACAAGAGCGACCTGCTCGCCAAGCGCGACAACGTGAAGAACTCCCAGTTCTTCCAGCCGCTCATCGAGTTCTCCGGCGCCTGTGCTGGCTGTGGTGAGACCCCCTACGTGAAGGTGCTGACCCAGCTCTTCGGTGAGCGCATGGTCATCGCCAACGCCACCGGTTGCTCCTCCATCTGGGGCGCTTCCGCACCCACCACCCCCTACTGCACCAACCGCAACGGCCACGGCCCGACCTGGGGTAACTCCCTGTTCGAGGACGCCGCCGAATTCGGTTACGGCATGTCCATGGGTGTCATCCAGCGCCGCAACAAGCTCGCCGACCTCGTGCAGGAAGCCATCGCTTCCGACATCCCGGCCGAGCTGAAAGAAACCATGCAGAACTGGCTGGACAACAAGGACGACGCCGACCTCTCCAAGAAGTACGGCGATCAGCTCCGCGGCCAGCTGTGCGAAGTGGCTCCCACCGCGCTCCTCGACGAGATCTTCTCCATGGAAGACCTCTTCACCAAGAAGTCCTTCTGGGTCTTCGGTGGCGACGGCTGGGCCTACGACATCGGCTTCGGCGGCGTGGACCACATCCTCGCTTCCGGCGAAGACGTCAACGTGTTCGTCATGGACACCGAGGTGTACTCCAACACCGGTGGTCAGTCCTCCAAGGCAACGCCCCTCGGCTCCATCGCCAAGTTCGCTGCCTCCGGTAAGAAGACCGGCAAGAAGGACCTCGGCCAGATGGCTATGACCTACGGTTACGTCTACGTGGCCTCCGTGGCCATGGGCGCCAACAAGCAGCAGATGATGAAGGCCATCAAGGAAGCAGAAGCTTACCCCGGTCCTTCCCTGATCATCTGCTACGCCCCCTGCATCAACCAGGGCATCCGTAAGGGCATGGGCCGCTCCCAGTACGAGCAGGAACTGGCCGTCAAGTCCGGTTACTGGCCCCTGTACCGCTACAACCCCGAGCTCGCAGAAGAAGGCAAGAACCCCTTCATCTTCGAGTCCAAGGACCCCGACGGATCCATCCAGGAGTTCATGGGCGGCGAAAACCGCTACGGCCTGCTGGAACGTACCTTCCCCGAGGAGTCCAAGAAGCTCCGCGCAGCCATCGAGCAGCAGTACATGCACCGCTTCGAGTACTACAAGTCTCTCGCAGCGCTCGAAGGCCCCAAGGTCGTCAGCCCTGACGACGTTGAGCTGAAGGGTGGCGAAGCTGGCGAACAGTGCGCCACCGCCGCAACCCCCGAGCATGCCCGCCCCGAATCCGGCGACGCATGCGACGACGGCCGTAAGGGCAAATAAGCTCCCGTAAGCCATCGTCATACGACGCTCCCTAAGAGGGGGGCGGCC
>NZ_JBUDSW010000132.1:0-9756 GCF_054921475.1 Desulfobaculum sp.
CGCCCGCCTCGCCCCGCGCCTTTTGGGTGCGGCAGTGGTGCTCATACCACGCATCACCCCGGCTCCCGGCGCTCCGGGGCACGTGCGCACGACCATCACTCGCCTGCGGCTGGAGTCTGCAAAAGCACGCCAGCGGCGCCTTGCGGATGCTCTTGAACGCCAGACCCAGCGCATCACCGCCCTTCGCAGTGAGCTTGACCACCTGCTGACCCACAAGGACGACTGCTCCCGCACGCTGGACGCCATGACGCGCTCTGCCCGCATCAACGCCCTCATCACCCGGCGCAGTGCGCTGGAGCGCGACATTATGGCCGCCAACGCGGCAGGGGACCTTGCCACCGCCGCGCGGCTGGTGCCCCTGCATGAGGCGGCCAACTCCCGCATTGCCAAGGAGACCGCAGCCCTCAACGAATTCCGGCGCTCCTTTGTTGGCATCCGCGTTGCGGCCTACCGGCTGGATCCGGCCTCCGCCGTACAGCGCATCCAGCGCCTGCGCCGCGCCGCCAACGACCTGCGGCGCAAGCTCCTCGCGGCCGAGGGCGCGCGTGCCGCCCTGCGCCGCGACCTGCGCCATGGCGGCGGCCAGAGCATGGAATCTGTCTTCACCCTCCAGACGGCGGCTCCCGAGTTTTGGCCGTCCACCGCTGCCGCCTCCTGCGCGCGTCTGCTCCAGCCCACTGGAGCGCAGCTGTGCGCACTGCCTACGGCGGCGGACATGCCGCCACGCGCCGCGCTCCCCTCCCTTGCGCAAGCGTTGACAGCATGGGATAACGGAGAATATGCCCACGCGCATGCACTGGCGCGCCAGCACGGGCTTGCCGCCTTTTTCCCGGCGCCGCCCGCGCCGGGATTCGACGTCCGCGCCCGGACCTCGCGGCCCGCGGCTGACGTCCGCCGCACGCTGATATCGCGCCTTCGCGCCGCGCTTGGCACCGCCGCTGGCCGCGCGGAGCTTCACCCCTGACCGCCACGGAGCGCCCCATGAGCAGAACCGATTCCGCCCCCGTATGTCCGCGCATCCAAATCGCGGGCATCATTGATGCCGCCGAGGCCACAATGCTCACCGAGCTTGGCGTGGACAGCCTCGGCTTTCCCCTGCGCCTTGCCGTGCACGCCGAAGACCTCACCGAGCAGGACGCCGCGGCCATCGTCACGGACCTGCCGCCGCACGTCGCCGCCGTGGTCATCACCTACCTGACTGACGCCGACGCCATCCTTACCCTGTGCGACACCGTGGGCACCCCGCGCGTACAGCTCCACGCCGACGTTCCGCCGCAGCTCCTTGCCACCCTCAAGGAGCGCCGACCGGACCTGCGCATCATCAAAAGCCTCATCGTCCCGCCGGAGGTCACCCCCGACGCCATGGTGCAGTTGGCCCAGCAGGTGCGTGCCTACGCCGAACATGCCGACGCCTTCCTGACCGATTCCTTCGACCCCGCAACCGGCGCAACCGGCGCAACAGGGCACCCGCACGACTGGCGCGTGGACCGCGAACTGGTGCGCCTGTCCCCGCGCCCGGTCATCCTTGCTGGCGGCCTGCACCCCGGCAACGTGGCCGAGGCCATCGCCACAGCACGCCCCGCCGCTGTGGACGCCCACACCGGCGTAGAAGCGCCAAACGGCCGAAAGTCCCGCACACTGGTCACGCATTTCGTTACCGCCGCGCAGGAGGCCTTCGCCGCACTGGACGAATAAGACATCCATTTGCCTTTGCGCCGTGTTTCAGGCATTTAAGAATGAGGACTGGACTCAGGCGTGGAGGTGCCGTGGCAAGCCATGACCGACATCCGGGATATACCCTCGACTCCATTTCGTTCTCCGCGCGGGAGACCGAAATGGTCTGTACCATTGCGGCCCCGCGGGGCGAGGTGCTCCTTGCCATCTACAACGCCCTGCAACAGCTGGGGCACACTTCGGCGCTGGTGAACCGGGCCTTTGGCCTGCTCATTGCCCGCCCGCCTTTTTCCTTTTTGAATGTGGGGCGGCGGTTTACCTTCTCGCTGACCGCTGTGGACGGCGGCACACAGGTTGCCGCCACTTACACCCACGGCCTTGTCAGCTTCCAATCCCGCGCCCGGCGGCAACAGCTTCTGGAATCTCTGCTTCGCGCCACACGCCTCAACCTGCCCCCGCGCTCCGCCGCCACGCAAAACGAGACCGCGCAGGACAGCGAAGCGCCTGCATCTCCGAACCACACCTCGCAACAGACCCCGCCCCCCCAACACGGCGCGACGCCGGAGCAGGCTCCCCCGCAGGCGCCATCTGCCGCCGCCAAGTCCGCAGCGCCAGCGCCGTCATCCCCTGCGTCCTCCGCTCGCGCTGCCGCCCCGGCGCCGGACACCCAGCAGCGCCCCGCGCCGCCCAGGGCTCCCAGTACTGATGCGCCATCCGCCACCACTCCCGCAGCATCCAACGCGCCAGTCTCGCCCACCACACCTGCCTCGCCCACCACATCCGCCTCTCCCCCCGAATCCCCTGTGGACGACGAGGCCCACGCCTTTGTGGCCCCGCCACGTCACGGACGCATCAGCGCCGCAGCGTGGCGGCTGTTTTGGTTCGTCATCGGCGTTGGGCTGATGGCGCTCATTCTTATGCTCATCGACGCCGCGCAATAAGCCCCGCCGGGCGCCCTGCCGCGACTTGGCGGGCGGGCGGCTTCCGTGCTATTTCCCTGTGTGACAGACCGCGCCGCCACAGCGCGGCATCGCGCCCCCATCACGGCGCGGAAAACGGCACCGGCCCGTGGCGCTCAACAGCGGGAGCATCACCGGCGCACATCACCACCGCCAGCCAAGGCTCACATGTCCGCAGCAGATACGTCCGACCGCACGCCAATCAAGGGCGTCTTTTCGACAATGGAACTCAAAAGGACCGGGCAAGGCGCAACGACGCGCAAAACCCGCGTCAAACAATACTGGCTGGTCAATGAAACGAGCGATGGGCAGGCCGAAGTACAGCCCATCAACGAAAGCCTTATCCCCATCGGCAAAAAGCGCACCGTCTCCGTGGACGACGTGCTGGAGCGCTTCCAGCCCGAACCGGAATTCTACATCCAGTCCGGCCTTGGCGGCGACAAAGTCGCCATGGACGACCCCATCCCCCTGCGCGACCCCATCGCCACGCCGGATGCCGCCCCCGCGTCCACATCCATTGAAGGGTTCGACATTTCCGGCTCCGCCGAGGAGATGGAGCAAAGCGCCCGCGCCACCTTTGGCATAGCGCTCACCTACCTCAAGCGCGGCAACCTGCAGCGCGCGCAGGATGTCTTTGACCAGCTGGCCGAGGTTGAGGGCGACTTCAAGCCCGAGCACAAGCACATGTTCAACGACTTCGGCGTGTCCCTGCGCAAGCAGAACCTCTTCGACACCGCCATTCAGCACTATCTGCGGGCCATAGACCTCGCCGCCGGGGACGACAACCTCATGCACAACATCGCCCGCGCCTACTACGAAAAAAAGGACATCAAAAAGGCCGTGCACTTTCTTGAAAAGTCCCTCGCCATCAACCCGGACCACGAAATGTCGCGGCGTTTTCTGCGCTGGATAAAGCGCAAGCACCCCGACGCCACAGGTCCCGTCCGGCTAGACTTTTAAGCCAGCGCACCAACCGCCCGCGCCACTGCCCACGCATCACAGCGGCGCATCCATTTCGGATGCGCCGCTTTTTCTTGCGCTTTTTCCATATCTTGGGCTACGCAATACAGTCACTTGCGGAAGCAAACATCGTTGATGGATTCTGCCGCAACAGGCATCACCCTCTGCAGGCCGCCTCACCGCCTGCCGCACGTCCCCGCGCAGATGCCGCATGGCAATTGAAGTCCCCCTGTCCCCATGCTAGATATACAGAACAACACAAGGAGCGTCGCATGGACAAAAAGACGCAAGACGCGCTGGACGCGCTCAAGGTGCAGGGCACACCGCTGGCCCATATCCGCAACAAGAATGAACAACGCGTTGTGGAAGCCATGATTCGCATCCTGCCGGAATTTGACGGCTACAAGCCCAATAAGCTGGACCTTGAGGACATCTACGCCCTCAGCCTCAACACGCTTCCCGCCCGGTACATCCAGCGCGGCAGCATCGTCCTGCGCGAGCCAGTGCGCGAGGAAGTGATTGAGGAAGTTGTGCGCGACGCCGTCCTCACCGTGCAAAACAGGCCGAATTACAACGCCTAAGCCATCCACCAACGCCGGACGCACCGCCACCGGCCCCAGCGGAAGGGGCGTCCGGGCATCCGTCACGGAGGCCGCATGCTCAAGGATTACTCGGAATCCATCCACCGCCTCGGCAAGGGGCTTGGCCGGGCGTTTCAGCGTTCGCCCATGGTTCTTGGCGTTCCCGGCATGTCCATCGCCGTGAAAATCGATCCGCTCTATTACATTGCGGTGATGCCCGCCTTCATCAACCGCGTCGCCGAGTGGTCCGGCATGTTTCCGCACTCCGCGCGCGAGGCCCTCATGCACACCGGCAACCTCATCGCCAGCGGCGAGGAGCGCCAAACCGTGCTGAACCTGCATGTGGTGTGGGGCCCACAGCCCATCGTCAAGCACATCCGCGCGTCCTTCATCCTTGCCGATTTTGTGGACCGCGCCCTGCGCATGCACGGCAACCGCCCGGACCCCATGCCAGTGGCGGATTTGCGCATTCTGGCAGAGGACCGCGAGCTGGTTGACGCTTTCTTCAAGGAAAAGACTTCTCTTGACAAGACGGCGTTTAGCTCGCAAACCTGATGCCTCGTAACGGCTTACGCCCCTTTCGAAAACAGTAAGGAAACGCGCACTCATGGCATCGGTACAGCGCCTGCTCACCATCCTCTTTTCGGCTCTCCTCGTGGCCCTTCTGGCCGCGCCCTGCGCCCTTGCGCAGGAAGCCGCCCCCGCACAGGACATCCCCGACACTCCGGCTACGCCGGATACCCTGCGCGTCACCCCGGTGAGCGTGGTGCATGACGACGTGGACAACGTCGGCACCCGGCTCGTTTTCCAGATTAAGGAAATCCTCAATTCCTCCTCGCTGTTCACCCTCTCCGCCAAGGATGAGAAAAAGATCAAGCTGGTCATCAAGACCAAGCAGGAGTTCCCCTCTCGCCCCGAGATTGGTTCCGCCTACAGCGCGGTGTGGATTTTCTCGTCCAA
This sequence comes from Desulfobaculum sp., assembly GCF_054921475.1. Classification (NCBI taxonomy): domain Bacteria; kingdom Pseudomonadati; phylum Thermodesulfobacteriota; class Desulfovibrionia; order Desulfovibrionales; family Desulfovibrionaceae; genus Desulfobaculum; species Desulfobaculum sp. Next base: position 5,135 of record NZ_JBUDSW010000132.1, read on the forward strand.
TGATAACGTTTTGACGCATTACCTTGCCTCCGAGGCAGGTATCGTTACCGCTGCCAATGTGGCAGCAACCGCAGAGGCCCTCGCAGGGCGTACCGATGCCGTAGCGGCACAGTACGCCTATTTGTTCGAGTAAGCAGGCCCTGCCGGCCATTTCCGGTTCCAGCCTGTTTCCAGCGGGCGGAGCCGCCCTCCCCCCGCTCATATTCAGGCATCCCGCTTTGACAGGGAGCACCACCTTCCCTAAAGTGGCAAGGCACTTGGAATACCGGCACATGGCACGGTCGTCTCCGTGCCCTTCCGTCTATACTTTAAGGAGCAGTGTCGCATGAGCAATGACTTCCCCAGAATGCACCGTCTGCCACCGTACGTGTTCGCCGTGGTCAACCAGCTGAAAATGAAGCTGCGTCGGCAGAACATCGACATCGTCGACCTTGGCATGGGCAACCCCGATACGCCTACGCCCCAGCACATCGTCGACAAGCTGTGCGAGGCGGCGCAAAAGCCCGTCAACCACAGATATTCCGCATCCCGTGGCATCCCGAACCTGCGCGCCGCCATCGGCGATTGGTACGCCAGACGCTTTGGCGTCTATCTGGACCCGGATCAGGAATGCGTGGCAACCATGGGCTCCAAGGAAGGCCTTGCTCACCTTGCCTTAGCGATGCTCCAGCCCGGTGACGTCGTGTTCACACAGGACCCGGCCTACCCCATCCATCCCTATTCCGCCGTCATTGCCGGTGCTGACGTCCGCCGTATTCCCATTGGGCCGGAGCGCGACTTCATCGCGGACCTTGAGCTGGCCGTCAGCCAGACGTGGCCCAAGCCGAAACTGCTCATCTACTGCTACCCGCACAACCCCACTGCCGAAGTTGTGGACCTGGCCTTCCACCAGAAGATTGTGGACTTCGCCATGGAGAACAACATCCGCGTCATCCACGATTTGGCGTACGCGGACTTCACCTTCGACGACTACGAGGCCCCCAGCTTCCTGCAGGCCAAGGGCGCCAAGGAAGTCGGCGTGGAGTTCTTCTCCATGTCCAAGAGCTATTCCATGGCCGGCTGGCGTATGGGCTTTTGCTGCGGCAACCGCGACATGGTGCAGGCGCTGACCCGCATCAAGAGCTACCTCGACTATGGCATCTTCCAGCCCATCCAGATCGCCGCCACCGTGGCCCTCAACGGCCCGCAGGAGTGCGTGAAGGAGATTGTGGACGTGTACAAGGACCGCCGCGACGTGCTGTGCGACGGCCTGAAGCGCATCGGCTGGGACGTCACCCCGCCCAAGGCAACCATGTTCCTGTGGGCCAAAATCCCGGAACAGTTCCGCGACATGGGTTCCGTGGAATTTTCGAAGATGATGCTCACCGAGGGCCACGTGGCCGTATCGCCGGGGCTTGGCTTCGGCAACTACGGCGACGACTATGTACGCTTCGCCCTCATTGAGAATAAACAACGCACACAGCAAGCCATTCGTGGCATCAAGAAGGTTCTGGAGGGAGCCAAGACGTGCTAGACAAACAGGTCATCAACATCGGTCTTGCCGGGTTCGGCACCGTCGGACAGGGGCTTGCCGATGTTCTTGAGGAAAGCCGCAACGACATCCACCGTCGTACCGGCAAGGACATCCGCATCAAATCCGTGCTCATCCGCAGTGAGCACAGACGGCCCGGCGTGGAAGCCATCGGCGCCACTCCGGTCACGGATTACCGCGCCCTTATCGACGACCCGGACATCGACATCGTTGTGGAACTCACCGGCGGTATCGACTTCCCCAAACAGCTCATTACAGAAGCCATCTCCGCCGGAAAGCACGCCGTGACCGCCAATAAGGCTCTGCTGGCCGAAAACGGCATGGACCTCTTCGCCCTCGCGGCGGAAAAGAACGTCCATCTCGGTTTTGAAGCCAGCGTCGCCGGCGGCATCCCCGTTGTGGACCCGCTGAAGGAATCCCTTGCTGGCAACAGCATTCACAAGATTCTCGGCATCCTCAACGGCACGGCGAACTACATCCTCACAGAGATGACCGACAAAGGGCTGGACTTCAACACAGCCCTCGCCGCCGCGCAGGACAAAGGCTACGCCGAAGCGGACCCCACCCTCGACATCGAGGGCATTGACGCAGCCCACAAGCTGACGCTACTCATCCGCCTCGCCTTTGGCCGCAACTATCCCTTTGCCAGCCTGCCCGTCACCGGCATCACCGTGGTCACGCCCATGGACATCCGCTTTGCGCAGAAGTTCGGCTACCGCATCAAGCTGCTGGCGCAGGCGCGCCTTGTGGACGGCAAGGTCGAGGCGGGCGTCTACCCCGCCCTCGTGCCCGAGGATAACCTGCTGGCCTCCGTGTCCGGTGCCTACAACGCCATCCGCCTTGAGGGCGGCGCTGGCCCTGTGGTGCTCCACGGCAAGGGTGCCGGCGATAAGCCCACAGGCAGCGCCGTGCTGGCAGACATCATGGCCATTGCCCGCGACGCCGCGCCCAACAACCTCGGTTTCGTTGACCCAGCCCTGCCAAAGGCCGACATTCTGGACCTGGACGACGCCGTGTCCCTGCACTATCTGCGCTTTATCGTGCCGGACAGAGCAGGCGTACTGCGCGACATCGCCGGAGTCATGGCAGACCGCAACATCAGCATCCAGCAGGCCACCCAAAAGCCGTCCATCGACGGCGGCGGCGTGCCGCTGGTCTTCCTGACGCACGAAGCCAAAGCCGGGGACATTCACGCCGCCATGCGCGACATCGACGCCATGGGCCTGACCATCGACAGGACAATGCATTTCCGCATCCTGTAGCCCGCGCGGCATATCCGCACTGCACGCGGCCCGCCACTTTGGCGGGCCGCTTTTTTTCATCCATGCATTTGACGCAGCCGCGCCAATCATGCACCCATGTGGCAAGCACACGCCCGCGCCGCTTGCGGCCCAGACGCTGCTCAAAGATTGCCCAAAACGCGGGCTGCACACAGACCAGTTTAACCGCACGCACAACGCACTGCACACCATGGCGCACGCACCACTTGCCTTTCTCATCGCCGACGGCATGGCGGACTATCCCCTTGCCGCCCTCGGCGGACGCACGCCCCTTGAAGCCGCGCACACGCCGCACATGGACGCCCTTGCCGCCCAGTGCTGCGCCGGGACCATCGCCACCATCCCCACCGGCATGTCCGCCGGGTCCGACGTCGCCTGCATGAGTTTGCTCGGCTTCAACCCGCGCCAGCACCACACCGGACGCGGCCCCATCGAAGCCGCCGCGCGCGACTGCGACCTTGGCCCAGATGACATCGTCTGGCGGCTCAATCTCGTCAGTCTCGCCGGTCCCCTCAGCGACCGCCGCATGGCCGATTTCACCGCCGGAGCCTGCGCCCCGCGCCTTGCCACGCGCATCATCTCGCACCTTGCCGCGCGCCTTCCGCATCCGCGATTCACCCTCGTTCCCGGCCTTGGGTACCGGCATCTGCTCATAGAGCGCGGCGGCGCCAACGGGCCAGCATCCAGCATCCGCATCCGCCCGCCGCACGACATCATCGGTCAATCAATTGCCCCGGACATCACGACGCTTCAACACCACGCGCCCCTTGCCGCCTTTCTCGCTAACGCGGAGCATGAACTGCGCGCCGCCTTCCCCGGCATTGCCGCCAACGCCCTCTGGCCGTGGAGTCAGGGCGCGCCGCTCCGCCTGCCCAATTTCACCGCCGCCACCGGGCACCACGGCGCCATCATCACCGCCGTGGACCTGCTGAAAGGTCTCGGCCACGCCGCGGGGATGCACGTCCCGTCCATTCCCGGAGCCACAGGCACCATCGCCACCGACTACGCCGCCAAAGTTCAAGCCGCCATCCAGCATCTCCGCTCCGGCGGCGACTACGTCCTCCTGCACGTCGAAGCCCCCGACGACTGCGCCCACCGCGGCGACATCGCCAGCAAGGTGCGCTCCATCGAACTGTTTGACCGCGCCGTCGTCGGACCTTTTCTTGCCAGCACGCAGGACATCGCCCCGGCCGTACTCATCGCCTGCGATCACTACACGCCCGTCGGCCTCAAAGTGCACACTGACACGCCAGCGCCCTTCATCCTAGCCCAGCATCCGCACAGCCCGCATCAGCTTGCCGCTTATTCCGAACACCACGCCTCACAGACCGGCGTCCACATCAACCCCGGACATTCGCTTCTACACCGGGTCATACAGAGGTTTCGCCAATGACTCAGCCCCCCATTTGCTATCAGCACCGCGTCTCCTACGGGGAGACCGACGCCATGCAGGTGCTCTACTACGCCGAGTATCTCCACGTTTTCGAACGCGCCAGAAGCCACCTCATCCGCTCCTTCGGCATGAGCTACAACACCGTCGAACAACGCGGCCTGTTCCTGCCCGTCCGGGAAGCCAAAGCCCGCTACAAACGCCCCATCCGCTACGACGAGCTCGTCAACGTCTACACCACCATCTCCGAATGGGGCCGCGCCTCCATCACCTTCTCCTACGAGCTCTACAACGAAGACAACTCCGTCCTCCACGCCACCGGCATGACACAGCACGCCTGCGTCACACCAGAAGGCCGCCCCACCCGCGTGCCCGACTGGCTCAAAGACCTCATGCAAAACCACCCCACCAACGCCTAAAA
>NZ_JBUDSW010000133.1:0-9586 GCF_054921475.1 Desulfobaculum sp.
GGCCTGTGCGCACATGGGATTTTTAAGGGCCCACGGCCCTTAAACCTGCGGAGCAACTCTTCTCTTCGCTCTTCTTCTCCTGTCCGCCCTACGCCAACGCCACAGCGCATGTCCAAAAAAAGGCCCGCTACGATGAGCGGGCCTTTTTGGTGGCGTTGTTGGACGGGGGTGGTGTTTAGAACGACTTGATGCGTTCCACCACGGTGTCGAGCTGCCGTCCGAGGGGGGTTTGCAGGGAGATTTCGCGTTCCACGTTGGTGATGCCCTTGAGGACGGTGGAGTGGCGGCGGTTGAACTGGCTGCCAATCTGCTTCAGACCGAGGTCGGTGTACTTCCTTGCGAGGAAGAAGGCGGTGTTTCGTGCCATGACGATATTCCGCTTACGGCTCTTGGAGGCGAGCTGCTCGTTGGTGAGGTCGAAGCTGGAGCAGATGTACTTGACGATCTTCTGAAGCCCGATGGAGCGGGAGTCGTTGGTGACCGTGTAGTTCTGCAGCACTTCGGCGGCGAGGTCCATGGTGATGTGTTCACCGAGGAGCCGGGCTTTGAGCACGAGGTTCTGAATACAGCTTTCGATCTGGCGCACGTCGTCGCGGAGGTTATCAGCGAGGTATTCGGACACGTCTCCGGGGAGCACGACCTGATGCAGGCGGGCTTTGGAGTCGAGAATACGGCGACGGGTGTCGAAGTCCGGTGCGTCGATGGTTGCGAGGAACCCGGCGCACATACGCGAGGCCAGCTGGGAGTCCACGTCCTTCAGCTCACGGGGGAGGAAGGAGCTGGACATGACGACCTTACAGCCGCGGTTTTCGAGGGCATTGAGGGTGGCGAGCATTTCATCCTGCGCCACCTGACGGCCCTGCAGAAAGTGGACGTCTTCGAGCAGGAGGACGTCGAGGCTGTCGCGGTACTGGTTCTTAAAGCGTTCGACTTCCTTGGCCTTGATGGCAAGGATGAGCTGTCTGGTGAACTCTTCGGCGGTGGCGTAGCCAATGCGCACGTTGTCGCGGTTGGAGTGTCCGGCGACCTGCGAGCCGATGGCGTGAAGCAGATGCGTCTTGCCGAGGCCGGGGCCGGAGTTCAGGAACAGCTGATGCGTGGCCAGCTGGTCGCGGCAGATGCCGCTGGCGGCGGCAAAGGCCAGCTGATTACAGGGGCCGACGATAAAATCATTGAACTGAAAGCGCCAGTTGCTGAAACTGACGGGTTTGGGCGCGGCCGGTGTGAGATTGGGCAGGCCAATCTGCACGGGGCGAGCGGGCGCCTTGCGCGGGGTCCTCTGCGGGGCCTGCTGCGGTTCTGCATGCTGCTGCGGCTGTGCGTGCTTTGGCTCCGGCTGCGACTGGGCGGCGGACACGGCGGCGGCCACGGTGGTGGCAGCGGCTTCGGAGGGCGCGCTTCTGGACGTCATAACGGGGCGCACTCCGCTGTGCTCGACGATGTCGCGATTCTTGCGGCGGTCCCTCTGGCGCACTTTGATGTCCACTTTGGGTCGTCTCCCGAGGACCTGAGTGGCGGCGTCTGCGATGACGTCGGTCAGCCTGTCCCCAATCCAGGAGGCCACGAAGCTGTTGGGCGCCAGCAACGTCAGAACACGATCGGAGACCTCGGCTTCAAGGGGTTTAATCCATACCTTGAACGTGCCGGGTCCGGTCGTTTTAGCGAGTATATCAGTTATTTGAGCCCAAGCTTCAGACATGAACTGTGTCCTAGTCAGGTTTCGAGAAAACGGCAACGAGTGATACTATCGCGTTGCACTTGAGTGACAACGCATGTTCTCCCCACGTACTGCCTCTTCCAAGTTGCCGTTTATATTCACAAATTTTGAAATCCACCAGAATCGGCCGTTTTCAGGCACCTCTTTTGAGGCGGCGCGGATAAAGGACCGAGAGATGACTTCACTTTTTTATCAACAGAGGTGGAAAACTTTTTCCACACCCTGCTCTGCGTTATCCGGCGAATTTCTCAGAAATTAAATCTTTTTCTCTGGTGCTACGGTGAAAATGTCAGCATTTCACCAAAAAATTCCTTGACAACGCCCTCCAGCCCCTTCGTGAGACCTTCTGGAGCCTTGCCCTCGTCAACAGGCGGGCGAAGATACACCCTGATGCCCCGCAAGACAACCGGAAATCATAGCAAAAACACGGCTGAGGGGAGGAATTGCACAGGCAAATCCCCTCAGCACAGATGTGGCGCGACTCCTCGGGTTCCGGGCGTCCGGTTGTTCCCGATTTCACGCGAAAAATAGGGCGTAGGCCCTAACCGGCGTCCGGTTGCGGCGTATCCTTCAACTCGTCCGGATAGTCCTCATGCGAATAGAGCTTCCACACCGTTTCGGGTGCGCCAAGCTCGATGAGCGTTTTTGCTATGGACTGCCCGCCGGCCCACCAGCGGTAGGCCTCGTCGCAGTCCCGGGGGATGATGAGGGCGCCCTCATCGGTGATGTAGGGCTTTGCTCCCCCGGATGTCTCGTGAGCCGTCGTCATGGTCTGTTTTACTCCACGTCTCCGGCCAATTGCCGGAACTTGTCGATATCACGGGAAAATTTCTCCCGCAAGTCATCGAACACGACGGGCACGCGCCGTGCGAATTCGTCCAGCAGCGGCAGCATGACTTCGCGAATCTGCGGATGCGCGGCGCCATCGCAGCGCAGCTTGAACACGTGGCGCCATTCGCGCAGGTTTGCGGTCATGACGATTTCGGTCTTGAGGCTGTTGGGCAGGACGGAGCGGGCCTCCTGCGCCTTGGCGCCCTTGTCGATGAGGTCCAGATACAGGCGCTCGGCCTGTTCCATGGCCTCATACCACAGGCGGTAGGCTTCGGAGTCCTCGTCCCAAAACACGGGCTTTACGACGGTAATTTCGTTGCCGAACTTATCCTTGGAGTAGTTGGCGTAGCGCGTGCTCTCCTGACTGAATGCGGCGATGCGGTGCCGCACCAGCTCGTGGGTGACGCCCCTGTCGCACACAAAGCGCACCGTGGCCGAGCCGTGCTCGATGACGCTCTCGTGCCCGCTGGAGATGATGCGCCGCACGAACTTGCGCGCGGAATCCGAGGTAATCTTGTCCTCGGACTTGTAGCAGGTGCGCCCTGCGGCCTCGATGTTGCGGATCATTTCCTCGCCGTCGGGCAGGAACATGATGTCGAAGGAAGGTCGTACGATCTTCATGCGTCGGGGAGTCCTATCGTAAAGTTAAAACGTTCTAGCTTTGGAAAAGTTTCATGTGCGTGTAGGCCTTGGCCGAGGCCACACGCCCGCGCGGGGTCCGCTTCAAAAAGCCACACTGAATGAGATACGGCTCGTAGATGTCCTCGATGGTGCGCACCTCTTCGGAGCACGCCACGGCAAGGGGCTTCACGCCAACGGGCCCGCCCCCGTAATGATTGATAATGGTCGAGAGGATCTTGCGGTCCATGTAGTCCAGCCCCTGCTCGTCCACATCCATTCGGGTCAGCGCTTTTTCGGCGATGTCGGTATCAATGGAGCCGCCGCCATCCACCATGGCGAAGTCGCGCACGCGGCGCAGCAGACGGTTGGCGATACGCGGCGTACCACGGGAGCGGCGGCCAATGGTGTAGGCCCCCTCCTCGGAGATGCCAACACCCAGAATACGCGCGGAGCGCTGCACCACGCGGGCCAGCTCCTCGGGCGAATAAAATTCCAGACGGTTGATCACGCCAAAGCGGTCACGCAGGGGCGACGTCAGCAGACCGATGCGCGTGGTCGCTCCTACAAGGGTGAAGGGCTCAAGGTCAATCTTCACCGTCCGCGCGCCCGGTCCCTGCCCGATGACGAGGTCCAGCTTAAAGTCCTCCATGGCGGGATAGAGCACTTCCTCCACGGTGGCGGGCATGCGGTGAATTTCGTCAATGAACAAAATATCGTAGCGGCCAAGATTGGTCAGAATGGCCGCAAGATCGCCGCTGCGCTCCAGCACGGGGCCGGAGGTGGAGACAAGGTTCACGCCAAGTTCGGACGCAATAATCTGCGCGAGGGTCGTCTTGCCAAGGCCGGGGCTGCCGTAGAGCAGCGTATGGTCCATGGCCTGCCCACGCTCGCGCGCGGCACTGATGAACACGCGCAGGTTGGCCCGCAGGTCCTCCTGCCCGATAAATTCATCAATCCCCCGTGGGCGGATGGTTTCATCAAGGGTGCATGGGTCTTGAGACATCTAGTTCGCCTTGCTTTGAGAAATGGCCTTCAACGCCTCGCGAAGTGCCTCGCCGACATCCAATCCCGGCTGCTCGGCAAAGACTTGTTCAAGCACCTCGCGTGCTTCGCCATCCTCATACCCCAGATTGGTCAATCCGGCCAGAGCGTCACGGAACACGGCAACACTGCGGCCGTCCATGTCGGGCATGGTCTGGGCCAGTTCCGCCGTGGCTTCCAGCTTGTATTTCAGCTCCACAAAAATGCGCTGGGCGCTCTTTTTGCCGATGCCGGGCACGTTGACGAGGGGCGTGTAGTCGTCGGAAATGACAACACGCCGCAGGTCGTCCGGGCCATACTGCGAGAGAATGGCCAGTGCCAGCTTGGGGCCAACCTTGGTGATGCCAAGAAGTGTCTCAAAGGTGGTCTTTTCGTCCCACGTGGCAAAGCCGTACAGCTCAATGGCGTCCTCACGCACGATGGTGTGGACGAAGAACTCCACCTCGGCGCCGGTGGGCCCGAGAGCGGCAATGCCGGGAACGGTAAGGCCGATGTGATAGCCCACGCCGCCAGAGGTCAGCACCACACAGGCGCTGTCGGTCTTGGCGACGATGGTCCCCTTGACGAATGCAATCATCCTAAACTCCGGCCAGCCGCCGCATGCGGCGCATGTTGAGATGACAGATGGCAATGCCGAGGGCGTCGCTTGCGTCCTCCGCCCATCCGGGATTGCGCACGCCAAGGACCTGCGCCACCATGAAGGCGACCTGCGCCTTGTCCGCGCGCCCGGTGCCCACAAGGCTCTGCTTGACCTTGGTCGGCTCGTAGGCGGAGACGGGCAGCCCGGCCACGGCGCACGCCGCAATGGCCGCTCCGCGCGCCTGCCCCAGCTTCAGGGCGCTCATGGTGTTCTTGGAGACGAACACATTCTCAATGGCGGCCTCGTGCGGGCGGTGCGTCTCGATGAGTCCGGCCCGCGCGCTGTAGATGCGGCCAAGGCGCTCCCCTAGGTCCTTTACGGAAGCCACGCGTATGGTTCCGGCTTCGATAAGCTGGGCGCAACCCGAGATCTCGCGTACCAGTCCGTAGCCTGTTACGCGGGATCCCGGATCGATTCCGAGCACGATGGTCTCGCCGGATGTTTCACCCATATGCGTCACCTGACTAGCCAGCGTATTCCTCGAAGGCTTCGTCGGGCACGTTGGCGTTGTGGTGGACCTTCTGGACGTCGTCGTGGTCTTCCAGCAGTTCCAGCATCTTGATGAGCTTCACGCCCTGAGCGGTGTCCAGATCAATGTTGTTCTGGGCAATCATGGAGACTTCGGCGCTGGTGGGGGTCATGCCTGCGGTTTCAAAACCGGACTGCACGTCGGAGAAGTCCTCGGGGGCGGTGCGCACTTCCCATGCGTCATCGTCGTCGCGGATATCGTCCGCGCCGGCCTCAAGGCCCACTTCCATGACCTGCTCTTCGGAGTAGGTTTCCTTATCGAAGTACAGGGTGCCCTTCTTCTCAAACATCCACGCAACGCAGCCTGCTTCGCCCATGTTGCCGTTGTTGCGGGAGAGAATGTGGCGGATTTCGGCAACGGTACGGTTCTTGTTGTCCGTCGCGGCGTCCACGAGCAGCGCGACGCCGCCGGGACCGTAGCCCTCGTACATCACTTCAAACATTTCGCCGCCATCAAGCTCGCCGGTACCCTTCTTGATGGCGTTTTCGATCTTGTCCTTGGGCAGGTTCACGGACTTGGCGGCCTGCACGGCAGCACGGAGGCGGGCGTTGGTTTCAATGTCGCCACCGCCATCCTTGGCGGCGATGATGATTTCCTTGGCGGCCTTGGTGAAGGCCTTGCCGCGCTTGGCGTCCTGACGGCCCTTGCGATGCATGATATTATGCCATTTACTATGTCCAGCCATATTGTCCTCCGGCTCCTTTGTCCAAATTGTAGTCTTGAAAAAACGACACGACCCGCCCACCCCGTGCAGGAGCCGGGCGGCGCGTCCCTTACTCGGTCAGTCCTTTGAAGCCCATGCCGACGAAGAAGATTTCCTTGGATTCGGCACGGGAGCTTTTGGGCTTGAAGGTCTTCATGGTGTCAAAATAAAGGCGGAGCGTCTTGCCGTAGGCGGCTTCGTCCGGCCCCTGAAACACCTTGACCACGAAGTGCCCGCCCTTTACCAAGGTTTTACAGGCCACGGCAAGGGCTTCTTCAGCCAGATTCATGGACCGCGCCTGGTCGGTGAACTTATGCCCCGTGGTTTTGGGGGCCATGTCGGAGATCACCATATCGAAGGGGCCAACGGCCTCAATCTCGGCTTCGAACTCCGGCGTGCGTTCAAAAACGTCTTCCTGATGGAAGGCCACATTGGGCGGGAAGGCCGTTTCCGTGTTCTGAATGTCGGCGGAAAGGACGTATCCCTTCTCCCCCACCTTTTCGGCGGCGAAGAGCGTCCACGACCCCGGAGCAGCGCCAAGGTCCATGACCTTCTGCCCGGGTTTGAACAGCTTAAAGCGCTTGTCCAGCTCCTTGAGCTTGTAGACTGAGCGCGCGGGATAGTTGTCCTTTTTTGCTTTAAGGAAATAATGGTCGCGGTACTTTTTCATGATGGTATCGCCTGAAGTGTGTCATCTTTTATCAGGGGCAGCGCCCCTGCACAAGCCGACGGAGTGCCGACAGTCCCATGCCGCATCGCCCCAAGCGTCCTCGCATCCAGACGGAACTCGGCAAAATGCAGACGCCACCTGACGGGGCGCGGCATATCGCGCACTTGCCCGGAAAGGGCGACGTGCTCATTCTCGGGGCCGGACCGGACCCGGCAACTGTTGCGGGGATGCTCCCGGCGGGAAAGGCCGTATACGTCATTGAGGCCCATCTGTTCAAGTCGCAGATGTCCGGGAACCCAAAACGCTCCATCCCCCCGCACTGGCGGGAGATTGCTCCCGATTCGCTCACCGACGACGCCCTGCGGGACGCGGATATTTTTCTTTATCGCCCCGGTTTGCGGCATTTTCCATCCTTTTTTGGCCCGCTTGTCGCCCGGTGCCGCTGGCTCAAGACCTTGGACTCCGGCATCCCGGAACTGCGGCGCTACGCCATCCTGCCCGGCAATGAAGACAGCCTGCTCATCCCCGAACTCCTTGACGCCTTTGAGCGTACGGGCCTAAAAACGCGGCGCGTGCACCCAAAGCAGGCGGGCTCGCTCATGCCCCACTTGCTCCAGCGCGAGCGCCCGGCGCTGTTCTTCAGCGTCAATTTCAGCGGATTTGACCCGTACGGCGAGCTGTACCACCTGCTGCGCGCGGCGGACGTGCCTGTCGCCACATGGTGCGTGGACAATCCCTTTCACCTGATAAGCGGCCTGCGCTCGCCCTTCTGGCGCGAGATGCCCATCTTCGTCACCGACGCCTCCTTCATCCCGCTGCTTCACGACCACGGCGCAGAGCAGGTCTTCCACCTGCCCCTTGCGGCGTGGCCGGAGCACGCCGCCACCACCGCGACAACAGCGCCCAATTTTGCCGTGGAGGGCCGGCTCACCTTTGTGGGACGCTCGGCGTTCCCGAACAAGGGCCAATTCTTCGCCGGATGCCGCGTGGATGAAGCCCTTGATGCCGCAGCACAGGCCATGCTCCGCGCGGGGCAACGCCCGGATTTCTCGTGGTGGGTGGAGCAGACAAAAACCTCCCCCCTCTGGCCCGGCAACGCCGTCCGAAACGCCGGATTCGGCGCAGAAGCCGCCAGCTGCCAGCGGCGCATTATGTGCCTGCAACACGCGGCCACGGGGCTGCCGCTCGTGGTCTTTGGCGACAGCGCGTGGAAGGAGCACCTCCCGCAGGGCACGGATATCCGCTCCGGTGTGGACTATTACACAGAACTCCCCGGCATTTACCGCCAAAGCGCATGGAACCTCAATGTGACGAGCCTGCTCCTGCCCGCAGGCCTGACCCAGCGGCACTTTGACGTCTGGGCGGCTGGCGGATTCCTGCTCACGGACGACACGCCGGGGCTGGACATCTTCCCGGAGGAGCTCACGCGCGAAATCACCTTTGCCGCGCCCGGCGACATCACGAAGCTCGCCAAACGCCTCGCCCCGGGCTCCACCCTACGCAAAGACCTTACCGCCGCATGGCACCGCCATATCCTCGACCAGCACACCTACGGCCACCGCGTGCGCCGCGTGCTGGATATCCTCGGCATCGATTCCAGCCCCACCCCAAGCCCAATTCCCTAACCCCGCCCCCACCACCACACAAAATTTCCCCTTGCATCCCGCTGCGAAGGAGCGTAAATCCTTTTCCGTTCCACGGAACACCACATGGGGATGTAGCTCAGTTGGGAGAGCGGCGCGTTCGCAACGCGTAGGTCGTGAGTTCAAGTCTCATCATCTCCACCAGAATTTTCAAGGGCCTAGAGGCTATACCTCTAGGCCCTTTTTCTTTTTTGGGGCACATGCGCTGTACGACTACACGAGGCTCACCGCCTTCAAGCCGTCACACATCGCAATACCCATGCCCTCGTCGTTGACCATTCGCGGTTGCAGATCAAGGTGGTAGCGTTCGGACATCAGCACCTATGGAATCCACTCCCGCGTGTCTGGGGAACCGGCCAACGCACCGAACACAGCACCCATCACACCAGCGCCCGGCGGACGGCTTCAATGCCGCGCTCCTCCAAGAAGTGCGGCACGCGCTGCATGGTGAGGGCGTTTTCGCGGTAGTAGTCGAGGAATCGGGCGATGAGGTCGAGGGCTTGCTCGGCGGGGTGTTCCTCCGCCAGCACGTCGGCAACCCGCGCGCTGCATCCTGAGCTTCCGCCAACGAGCACGGTCCAGCCCTTGCGGGTGCCCACCAGCCCAAGGTCCCGGACGTAGCTTTCTGCGCAGCAGATAAAGCATCCGGACACGCCCAGCTTCAGCTTTGCCGGAACCGTGGCGCAGGAGAAGCGCTTTTCGACTTCTGCCGCCATCTCCAGCGCGTCCTGCACGCCATACTGGCACCACTGGTTGCCGGGGCAGGCCTGAACGTAGTGGCCGGCGACCTTGAAGGGCAACTCGTCGCACACGGGGCCGACGTCGTCCTCCTTGAGGCCGATAAGCGTCAGGCGCTGGCCGGAGGTAATTTTGAGGACAGGGACGGCATACTTGCGGGCCACCCGCGCCACGGTCTCCAAATCGTCGGGGGTGAGCATTCCCGCTGGCGGCGTTACCCGCACACCGTAGGTCTTCTTGTCTCGCTGTTTGACACAACCGCTCGGGAGTTCGAACATTTTGGCCTCCTTGAAACAGTCTGCCGCAGCCTTCTGCGGATAGGACGTTATGCCTTTCGGCACCCACTGACTTCTCCACTCAGACCACACAGTCTGCCCAAGGCAAGGCATTAGAGCAACGCCTATGTCACCTAAATAACTGTAAAAAAGTAGACACATTCCTTTCACTTCGCCG
>NZ_JBUDSW010000134.1:0-9531 GCF_054921475.1 Desulfobaculum sp.
CCGCCCATGGAGGTGAAAAAGGAGATGACGCACGCCGTGAGCGGCGGAATCCAGAAGGCGACGTCGACTTCGGCAACGGGGAAGTGCATGGCGGGCTCCTGTGCGCGGTTTGGGGTGCTGCGTTTGGAGTGTCACGCGTGGCGTGATGGGCGTCAAGTGCGGCGAGGGCGCGGTAAATGAATTATCCCCGTAAACGGGCCGGGCGCTTTGCGGGGAAGTATGCTAGTGTAGCGCCGTCACCAACGCGCCGGAGAGGGGCGGTATGCAGAAGCTCTGCAACGCCGCAAACCACAAGGACCACAGCACAAGACTGGGCCTTGTGCTGTGGTCCTTGGAGAAAATTCTGCTTGACCGCCGCCCGGAAAGTCGAGACATCCGGCTCGGCGCAGCTGACTAGTGGTGGTCTTTGTTCTGGCGGATGCGGTACAACGCAGTACCCACAATCAACGCCATGTACATGAAGATCAACGGCACGCCGACCCAGCCCTGGGGGGTGCTGTGATATGCATTCTGCATGAGCTCGAACAGGGTTTCCATGGTGCTCCTCCTCGTTGGCTTTTGAAGACCTCAAATTGAATGAAAACCCGAAAATGTCAAGTCGTTTGCACGCGAAAAAGGATATATGAGCGAAAAAATTCACAAAGGCGATATGCTGGAATGCACTGTTGATGCGCTGGCTTTTGGCGGGCGTGGTGTAGCGCGGGCTGATGGGCTGGTCTATTTTATCGACGGTGCATTGCCCGGACAGCGTGTGAAAGCCAAAGTTACGTCGGTCAAGAAGCGTTTTGCCGAGGCCGAGGTCGTCTCCCTTGTGGAAAGCGGCCCGGATGATGTGACCCCGTTTTGCCCCCATTACGGCAAGTGTGGCGGCTGTGACGTGCAGGACCTGTCCTACCCCGCGCAGCTGGAGTGGAAGCGCCGCTTTGTGGTGGACAGCCTGTCGCGCATTGGCGGCGCCGAGGCCCCGCAGGTGGCGCAGACCGTCCCCTCGCCGCAGGAGCAGCACTACCGCAACAAGATGGAGTTCGCCTTTGTTGGCGGCGGCAGCGAACGGAATCTGTCCCTTGGCCTGCATAAGCGCGGCTCCACGGATTCCATTGTGAATGTGGAGCACTGCGCCCTGCAGTCGCCGTTTGCCATGGACGTGGTGGCCGCTGCGCGCGAATTTTGCCGCGAGTCCGCCGTCCCCGCTTACAATCCCGTCACCCGCAAGGGCCTGTGGCGCTTTCTCGTGGTGCGCGAGGCGCGCGGCACCG
Organism: Desulfobaculum sp.; assembly: GCF_054921475.1. Taxonomy (NCBI): domain Bacteria; kingdom Pseudomonadati; phylum Thermodesulfobacteriota; class Desulfovibrionia; order Desulfovibrionales; family Desulfovibrionaceae; genus Desulfobaculum; species Desulfobaculum sp. The sequence continues at coordinate 1,257 of NZ_JBUDSW010000134.1, forward strand.
GGCAGTGTATGGTCCATTGCATCACCGCCCCCGGCGCAGGCGGCGGCGTGGTGCGCGCCCTTGGCGCCATGCTCATGGAGCGCTTCCCCCAGCTGACGACCTTTGTGCACTCCACGCGCAAGGCCACCAGCGCCATCGCCTTTGGCGAGGAGCAGGCCGCCGTCCTCGGTCCCGGATACATTGAGGAAACCGTCCTTGGCCTGACGTATCGCATTTCCCCGGATTCGTTCTTCCAGACCAATACCGCTGCGGCGGAAGTGCTGTATGCCACGGCGCGGGACTTTGCCGGACTGACTGGCGGCGAGACCGTGTGGGACCTGTATTGCGGTTCCGGCGGTATATCGCTTGTTATGGCGCAGCAGGCCGGGCGTGTGGTAGGTTTTGAGAACGTGGCCTCCGCTGTGGAGGACGCCAGCGCCAATGCCGAGCGAAACGGCGTACAGAACTGCGAGTTCGTCGCAGGCGACGTGCGCGGACGCATCAGCCGCCGCAAGGAGCGCCCGGACGTGGTGGTCACCGACCCGCCGCGCAAGGGCATGCACAAGGACGTGGTGCAAGGCATCTTGGACGCCGCGCCCCAGCGCATTGTGTACGTGTCCTGCAATCCCACAACGCTGGCGCGCGACATCGGCATCCTGAGCGAGCGCTACGCCCTGCGGCAGGTGTGCCCGGTGGACCTCTTCCCCCACAGCGCCCATGTGGAGTGTGTTGCACTTCTTGAGTTGAAATAATGGGCAATCCACTGTATGTGGAAACTGAATTTCGTCATGTAAGGAGTGAGCTATGGACTTTTTCTGGTTCTTTCTCGGTTTGGTGATGGTGGGGCTTTGCATGTTCTACATCAAGCAGTCCTGGAAAAACGGCGAGTAGACCACACGCCGGAGCATTTTTCAAAAGGTCCGCCGGAATCCCGGCGGGCCTTTTGACGTTTTGGGGCTGTGGGGGCATGCTGGTGCCGCCTGCGTCATACGGCGGAGGCGCACGGCGCGGGCTGCCACATCTGGCGCGCCCGCGTGACGACGGACAGGAGGAGGACCATGCTGCTGTGTTTTTTGGGCGATTCCCTTGTAAACGGCACCCGCGACCCGGAGTGCCTTGGCTGGGCAGGGCGGCTGTGCGCCCCCATCATCGCGGCGGGGCTGGACCTCACCTACTATAACCTTGGCGTGCGGCGTGACGCCAGCGCGCAGGTGCTGGCCCGGTGGCGCAGCGAAGTGGAGAGCCGCCACATTGACGGCTTGCAGACCCGCCTTGTGTTCTCCTTTGGCACCGGGGATATGGCCATGCCCGGCGGCGCGCCACGCGCCACAGTGGACGAGGCCGCCGAAAATACCCGCCGCCTGCTGGAGGACACCCGCGATTACAAGGTGCTCTTCATCGGCCCGCCTCCGGTGGCGGACGCCGCCCACACGGCCCGAAACCGCGAGCTGTCCAACAGGCTGGGCACGGTGTGCGCCACCTGCGGTGTGCCGTACTTTGACCTGATGGGGCATATTGGCCTGTCACGTGGCTATATTGACGACGTGAAAGCCTCCGACGGCATCCATCCGCGCGCCGTGGGCTATGGCATTTTGGCCGACTGCATTGGCGAGTGGCCCGCATGGCGGGAGTGGTTCGCCTAATGCGCCGCACTTTTGCATGATGCAGGAATTGGTGCTTGACAGGGCTGTGCGCTTGCGGGTAACCACAAAGCCATGCAAAAGAATCACACCATCGCACCCAGCTTTATTTCTTGGTGGTGGCTCTGGAAACAGAGCCGCGTGTGATGCTATTGCGATAAAGACGACATCAAAAAGACCATACATCAACCGCGGCAGTGCAACTGGCCGCGGTTTTTTTGTGTCCCCCCTCCCGGCCAGCACACTGCCCGCGAAAGGAAGGAGAACTCCTCATGACGACCATGCTCCCCAACGCGGACGGATTTTTCGGTGAACACGGCGGCCGCTTCCTCCCGGACGAAGTGATCCGTGTTGTTGACGAACTGGCCGAAGCCTACGACTCCGTCAAAAATACCCAAGAATTTCAGGACGACTTCAAGCGCCTGCTCAAGCATTTCTCCGGCCGTCCGACGCCCCTGTATGCCTGTGCCAATCTGACCAAAAAGCTCGGCGGCGCGCGCATTTACCTGAAGCGCGAAGACCTGAACCATCTTGGCGCGCACAAGGTGAACAACACCATCGGCCAGATTCTGCTGGCCAAGCACATGGGCAAAAAGAAAATCATCGCCGAAACCGGCGCAGGGCAGCATGGCGTGGCCTCCGCCGCCACCGCCGCGCTCATGGGCATGGAATGTACCATCTACATGGGCGCAGAGGACATCGAGCGCCAGAAGCTCAACGTCTTCCGCATGGAGATGATGGGGGCCAAGGTTGTGCCCGCCATGACCGGCCAGCGCACCCTCAAGGAAGCCGTGGATGAAGCCATTGGCGCATGGGTTGCCGACGCGGGCGAGAGCTTCTACCTGCTTGGCTCCGCTGTGGGGCCGCATCCCTATCCCGCCATGGTGCGCGACTTCCAGTCCATCATCGGCACCGAGGCCCGCAAGCAGATTCTGGAGATGGAAGGCCGCCTGCCCGATTACCTCGTGGCCTGTGTTGGCGGCGGCTCCAACGCCATTGGCATGTTCCATCCCTTTATTGAGGATGAGGGCGTGAACATGGTGGGTGTGGAACCCGCCGGACGCGGCATGACCCCCGGCGACCACGCCGCAACCTTGACCTGTGGCACCCCCGGGGTGTTGCATGGCTTCAAGTCCTATCTGCTGCAGGACGAGAAGGGCGAGCCCGCGTCCGTGTACTCCATCTCCGCCGGGTTGGACTACCCCGGCGTTGGTCCGGAGCACAGCTTCCTTAAGGATGCCGGACGCGCCAGCTATTGCGCCGCCAGTGACGAGGAAGCCGTGAAGGCCTTTTTTGCCCTGTCCCGCACAGAAGGCATCATCCCCGCGCTGGAATCCTCCCACGCTCTTGCCGAGGCCATGAAGATGGCCCCCACCCTTGGCGAGGACAAAATCATCATCGTGAATCTGTCTGGCCGTGGTGATAAGGACGTGGCGCAGATTGAGCAGATGCTCTCCGACGGACGCATCACCGCCGATTAGCCCCTCCCTCCACTCCTTCCGTATGTTCTTACGGCCCGTCTGCCACTGGCAGGCGGGCCGTTTTTCGTGTGCTTGCATCAAAAGCGGCAAATGCGCAGGCTACTGGTGCAATGGGGCTGTATATATGCTATATCCTTGATGGATTGCGAAATATGCTGGGATTGCGGCGCAATTCGCCCTTTGGGCAAAAAAGTTTCAAAGAGGGGTTGACGGAGAGTCTAATTGCTAATAGGAATTATTCTCAACAAAGGCACAACGCCTCAACACGAAAAAAGAACCAAGGAGTATAGACATGGAAAACAGGATCCCCCTTCTTGGCGAGAAGTTCCCGGAGATGAAGGTCGTCACCACGCAGGGTGAGAAGAACCTCCCCGGCGATTATAAGGGCAAGTGGTTCGTCCTCTTCAGCCACCCGGCTGACTTCACTCCGGTGTGCACCACCGAGTTCGTGGCCTTCCAGAAGCGCATCGAGCAGTTCAACAAGCTCAATTGCGAACTGATTGGCCTGTCCATCGACCAGGTGTTCTCGCACATCAAATGGGTGGAGTGGATTGGCGAAAAAATCGGCGAAGAAATCACCTTCCCCGTCATCGCCGACGACCGCGGCAAAGTTGCCGAGACCCTCGGCATGCTGCACCCCGGCAAAGGCTCCAACACCGTGCGCGCCGTGTTCGTGATTGACCCCGAAGGCCATCTGCGCCTGATGCTTTACTACCCGCAGGAAGTCGGCCGCAACATGGACGAGATTCTGCGCGCAGTAGAAGCCCTGCAGACCTCCGACGCCAACGGCGTCGCCATTCCCGCAGGCTGGCCCAAAAACGAGCTTATCGGCAGCCGCGTCATCGTGCCCCCGGCGCAGGACCATGAAGCCGCCAAAAAGCGTCTGTCCGAATACGACGGATACGATTGGTGGTTCTGCCACAAAGAACTGTAGTTCTCTCTCGACTGGATGGAGTCCGTACCATCCGGCCTCATAGCCCCTCGCTTCCCGCCCCGCAGACTCTTCCCACTGCGGGGCGGGCTTGCGTTTGGGGCTGGGGGATTAGACCGGGGCCGCCTTGCGGCGTTCGGCGGCGGTATGGGCGAGGTCTTTGGTCACCAGCAGGCGGATGGTGCGCTCGTTGTCGTCGTTCATGAAGAGTTCGATAAGCGCGTGCTCCTCCAGCATGTGCAGGGCTTTGTCCACGCTTTCCTTGTTGACGTTAAAGGTCACGGCCAGCGAATTCAGCGTGTCCAGATAGTTCATCTCCGTCACGCCCGCACCGCCCAGCATGCCCAGCACGTTGCAGATGCCGGTGAACAGGTTCGGCACGCGCAGGGATTTGGTGGTGGCCGTCTTCAGGCGGTGGACCAGCACGTTGACCAGCGTGGAAATCATCACCGGCGACTGCTGGAGGAATTCCTCAAAGTCGTATTTTTTTATTTCAATGACTTTGGAGTCCTCCAGCGCCACGGCTGTTGCGGTGCGTTTTTCGTCGTCCAGCAGGATGGCCATTTCACCGAACATGGACGGCGGGCGCAGGTGGGCAAAGACCTTCTTCTTGCCGTCCATAATTTTGGATATTTCCACCAGCCCCTCTTTGAGCAGATACGCCGTATCGCCCCGGGACCCCTCGGAAAAGATCACAGCATATTTCAGAAAGTTCTTTACCAAAAAAGACGCGCGCGATTTCGCCGCCATGGTCGCATCCTCCCGTTGCAGGCCGCCGCGTGTGCGGCATGGATGGGTCGTCACTTCACCATACGACCTTTGCGGAAATGCGACAACGTCAGGCTGAGAATGGGCAGGCAAAAAGTCCCGCGGCAGAGGAAGAACGGCAGGATTGGGCTGTGGGGAGGTGCGGCGCGATATGCCGCCATGGCCCGGCGCGTCGGCGCAAAGCGGCGAATTGCCGCGTGCGGGGTGTGGAAAACCAGGCGGCTAGTGCCGTCCGGCCAAGATGCCGCCCTCGCGCAGCAGGCGCATGGTGCGGCGGGGACCGCCCGTTTCGCCAAAGCGGCGGCGCAGGCGCATCAGGTCGTCTACGGTGTCAATGTCGTCCAGCGTGGGCAGGATTTTGAGGGACGCGCTCGCAAGGGCAAAGGCCGCACGCGTCATGCGGAAGACCTCGGGCGTGCTCCACCGGATGCCCCGGAAGACCTGCGGCACAAAGCCCGTCTGCGTCATAGCGATGAGCGAGTAGCCGCCGTCCGAGCTTGGGGCAATGGCCGCGTCGTGCATCGTCAACGCGGCTTTGGCCTCGTGGATAAGGGTTGGCGTCAGGTGCGGCGCGTCGCTGCCCGTGAGCACCGCGCCCTTGGCGCCGCCTTCAAAGGCGTCCAAAAAGGCATGCATCCTGCGCTCGCCCAGGTCGGCCCCGCGCTGGGCCGTGTAGGCCACATCCGGCCCCAGCCAGCCCCGGTAGTCCTCCAAAGGCGCGCTGGGGACGCACACCGCCGTCACCGGAAGCCCCGAGGCCAGCAGCGCGTCGCGCTGGTCGCGGGCAAAGGCGCTGTACAACAGCGCCGCCGCGCTGTCGCCGAGGTGGCGCCCAAGGCGGGTTTTTACCTCGCCGGCACGGGGGAGCTTCACGAACAGGAGGGCCGTTGTTGCATCATGCATTGTGGGTGTCCTTTGTGGCGTTGGGGCGGTACCAACCCGCCAGCCGCGCGGCCGGAACGCCGCAGTGGTACAGCAGGCGGATGCACCAGTTGCGCAGTGTGCACCGCACCAGCCCCTCCTTGCGCCAGCGCCGGGATGACGTCGTCACCCGGTCCGGCAGGATGGTGACGCGCAGGCCCAGCTTGCGGGCGCGGGTCATGATGTCGAGGTCCTCCATCAAAGGCAGCGGCGCATACCCCGCAAGGCGCTCAAAAGCCGCGCGCGTGAAGAATTGCGCCTGATCACCATACGGCGCGCGCGTCAGCCGCGAGCGCAGGTTTGCCGTGGCTGCAATAATTCGCAGCCCCAGGGACTGTGCATCAAAGCCAAGGGAAAACGCTCCCGCCTCAGCGCCGCCCGCGACGGCGCGCAGGAGACTGTCAAAGGCCTGCGGCGGCAGTGTGGTATCCGCATGCAGGAAAAGGACAATGTCAGTAGTAGACACTTCTGCGCCCGCATTCATTTGCGACGCGCGTCCGGCAGGGGCGGTGAGCGCTTTCAATGCTTTATGCCGCAGGGCTTTTAGGGTATCAGCAGAGGCTGCACCGTCGACGACGATAATCTCGACATGCCGCGGACCGGCCAATTCCCGGACGTTGTTCACAAGGGTGTTGATGCGTTTCTGCTCATGCAGAACGGGGATAATGACAGCGATCGAGGCGCCGTTTTGTGGGGTGGAATGCTCCATGATGTAGCCTTGTTAGGTCCTGTCATAGCCGGACTCTGGCTGGCTGTAAATGTGGATGCGGACCGCACATGGTTCGTAAAAGGATGGAAAGGGTCATGATGTGGCTCCAGCAGCCCCTTATCGGGCGCGATGATGTCGATGCGCTTTTGCGCGGTGAAGAAGTGCTCCGCCTCGTTATAACCGACGGCGGCGCTCCCCGCGTTTTGCCCGTCAGCTATGGCTACGACGGCGTGTGCCTCTATTGCCATTGCGGCGGCGACGTGCGCGACGTGGAGGCCTTGCTCCGCAATCCCCACATTTGCTTTGAAGTGGACGCCGTCTGCCCCGGAGCGCCGACCGCCGACAGCGAGTTGCCGCCATGCCCCGGCATCATGGGTGAAGGCGTCGCCACCATCCTCACCGACCCCGCCCAAAAGCGCGCCGCCCTCGTCATCATCGTCGGGCAGCGCGGCCTTGTCGCCGGAGTGCAAGAATTTCCAGCTCCCAGCGTGGAGCGTACCACCGTCATCCGCATCGACATCGAGCGGATGACTTGCAAGCAGAATGGATGGAAGAATCAATGAACAGTGATACCCGCGCGCGGCTTCTGATTTCCTGCCCCGACAGGCCGGGAATTGTTTCCGCAGTCAGCAGCTTTCTCTACTCCCACGGCGTCAATATTACCGAACTGGCCCAGCACTCCACCGACCCCGAAGGTGGCGACTTTTTCATGCGGTTGGAGTTTCAGACCCCGCATATGGATGTCTCCGCCCCCGTGCTCGAACAGGCCTTCTCCGACGTCGTGGGCGACCGCTTTGATATGAACTGGCGCCTCAGCTACGCCAGCCCGCGGCCCAAGACCGCCATCCTCGTCTCCAAGTTCGACCACGCGCTGCTCGAACTGTTATGGATGTGGAAGCGCGGCAAGCTCGCCACCGATATCTCCCTGGTCATCAGCAATCACGATGACCTCCGCTCCGCCGTGGAAGCCTTCGGCATTCCCTTTCATCACGTGTCCGTCACCAAGGACAACAAGGATGAAGCCGAGCAGCAGATTCTGGACCTCATGGAAGGGCAGGCCGACCTCGTCGTCCTCGCCCGCTACATGCAGATTCTCTCCCAGCGTTTCGTGGAGCACTACCCGAACCGCATCATCAACATTCACCACTCCTTTCTGCCCGCCTTCGCCGGCGCCGACCCCTACAGGCAGGCCTACGACAAAGGCGTGAAAGTCATCGGCGCCACCGCCCACTACGTCGTCCCCGAACTCGACGCCGGGCCCATCATCGAGCAGGATGTCGCCTCCGTCTCCCACCGTCAGAGCGTGGAAGACCTCAAAGACCTCGGCCGCGACCTCGAACGCCAAGTGCTCGCCCGCGCCGTCAAGTGGCACCTCGAAGACCGCATTCTCCTCTACGGCAACAAGACCGTCGTCTTTAAATAACCACCAGCCAGCCCGCGTTGCTTTCGGCGCGGGGTGGTGCTTTTTGGGCCCAGTGCGTAAGCGCTGGGCCTTTTTTTATGAAACGTGCGGTGGGGGGCTGTTGGCGTGTGGTGGAGCGGGGGAGAGGGGAGGAAGATGTGCCTCCGGCGGGTTAAGGACTACCGTCCTTAACGATCCTGCGTGCGCACATGCCGGGTGCGCGTGGAGAGGACTGTCGTCACCCCTGACGGCTCTCGTCCGGTTGGATGGGGAGAATTTTTATTGGGGGCGTTGACGGTGTGTGAAGGGCGGTGAGAATCCCTGTCTGGCTGTTCGAAAGACAAAAGGCAAAGACCCCGCCCACCCTTATTTTCTGGAGCGGCTTCCGCTCCAGAAAATCCTAAGGATTGTTAAGGAAATTATTTCCTTAACCCGCCGGAGGCA
>NZ_JBUDSW010000135.1:0-9458 GCF_054921475.1 Desulfobaculum sp.
CCAAAGCAGCTTGCCCCGCACGGCGTTCTCGACTATGCCGAAAGAACGAGTATCCTCCCACACGGGATGCTCCAACCACCCTTTCGCATAGGGAGTATGACGCCGCCGCCATGCCGACCACCTCAAGCGCCGCACCACGTCCGCCCGCTGCCAGCCGCTCCACCGGAGCCGGGACCAATCTGTCCCTGCTCGTGTACCTTGTGCTGTTCATCTCGCTGACCGTTCTGACCATTGCCACCACCATTGAGCACAATAAACAAAGCCATCTCAACAGCATTGCCGACACCACGGGCGCACTGGCCCGCCACTTCGCCTACGAGCTCACTCACCACCCAGAAGACGTCCCCCACATTCAGCACGAGCTTACAGAACTCGCGCGCCACAGCAGCAGCGTGATGACCATCAACATCATCAGCACACAGCCCTCCGGCGCAGAGCCGCGTATCATCGCCTCCAGCAACCCCAAACGCGTCGGCACGCAGCCGTCCGAGCGCGCCAAGGCCGCCCTTGCCGCCAAAACGGCAAGCAAAAACGACTGCACCCTGCATGGCCGCCCCGGGGTGTGCTTCAAGGTCCCCCTCACGCAGGCGGACGGCTCAGTTTTTGGGCTGATGACCTACTCCGTCACCATGTACGACAATACCGCCGCCGTATGGCTCTACACAGCCGTGACGGCCATTTTATTTATGATTGTCGCCTACATGCTGCACCGGCAGCAGCGCCGCACGCATGAGGAACTGAGCGCCCGACGCGTCACCGAGCGTGAACTCACCCTGCGCGAAGCCCAGCTGCGGCAGATTATCGACCTTGTGCCGCACCTTATCTTCGCCAAGGACGAAGAAAGCCGCTTCATCCTTGCCAACACGTCCGTCGCGTCCATCCACGGCCTCAAACCGTGGGAGCTGGTGGGCAAAAAGCAATCGGAACTCACCTCCCCCCTGCCCGAGCAGACCGTGCGCTTTATTATGGACGACAAAAAGGTCATGCGCACCGGGACCTCCCGCATCGGCTACGAGGAAGAACTCACCTGCGCAGGCGGACAAACCCGCATCTACGAAACCAGCAAAATTCCCTTCACCACGAAAGGTCACTCCGCCGTCCTTGGCGTTGGCATCGACATCACCGAGCGCAAGGCCATGGAATCCGAACTGCGCCGCCACAAGGAGCGGCTGGAGGAACTGGTGGACGAGCGCACCAAGGCCCTGCAGGACGCCAACACCAGCCTTGAGAACGAAATCGCGGAGCGCGCGGTGATGCAGCGGCGCATAGAACAATCCTTGGAGGAGAAAAACATGCTCCTGCAGGAGGTGCACCACCGCGTCATGAACAACCTGCAAGTCATCTCCGGGCTTCTGGACATGGCCCAGCGCCGCGCAGACACCCCCGCCGTGGCCGAACTGGCCGGCGACCTGTCCACAAAGATTCACAGCATCAGCCTGGTGCACACCCTGCTCTACCGCAGCGACAGGTTCGATACCATCGACTTTGCCCAGTACATGCGCCAACTCACGGCCCACCTGCAGGTGGTCTTTGACGCGCGGCGCATCACCATTGAGTACGACCTCACCCCCGTGTCCCTGCCCATCGCCACGGCCAGCCCCTGCGGCATGGTGGTCAATGAACTGGTCAGCAACGCCCTCAAGCATGCCTTTCCCGGCGGCGCAGAGGGAACCCTGCGCCTGCGCCTGTGGCTTGAGCATGGCACCGTGCATATCTCCGTGGCCGATACCGGCGTGGGCATTCCGCCGGACTTCGCACCGGCCACTGCGGCCAGCATGGGGCTTCGCCTTATTACCAACATTGTCACGTTCCAATTGCAGGGCGCCTTTACCTACTCCAATGACAACGGCACCCTTGTCAGCATCAGCTTCCCCCTGCCCGACCACTGCGCGTCGGACCATTTGCCCGAGCCAGCCACCGCCTAACAAAAAAGGCGACACCGCATGCGGGGTCGCCCAAAAGTCATTCCGGACCGGGACGTGCCCGGCCTCTGCTATGGCGCTACTGCGCCCTTGTCCGCTCCTCCTGCCCATCCAAACCCCGGCCAAAGACAAACACACCGGTCAGCACGGCCACCATCAGCGCGCCAATGACGCCGCCGGTCCAGAACACCCCGCGCAGTCCGCCAAGGGTGTAGGCCGTGCCCATAACCAAAGGCCCAAGGGTCTGCCCAATGCGCAGCACCATGCCATTAAGGGCCATAAATGCGCCGCGCTCTTCCATGGGAGCCATCCCCGCCAGCAGCGCCTGCACTGTGGGGATATTAAAGGCCTGCGCCACACCAAAGAGCAGCACAGGAACCGCCACACTCCACGCCCCCGGCATCACCGGAATGAGCACAGCGGACAGAGCGTACAGCACAAAGGCCGCCACCAGCAGCGTCCGAGGCGCAACCCAGCCGGACAGCCGCCCCACCTGCGACGCCACACCCGCCGATGTCAGGCTGGATATGGCGATGATGGACCCAATAACCGGCGGCGTGGCCGCAAAGGTGGAGGACAGATAAATGGGCAGGTAGGTGATAATAACGCCGTACAAAATGATGAAGGACGCGCCGGTGGTGGCGAACAAACACAGCGCGCGCGGGGACGAGGCCCGCACAACGGCGCGGCGCATCTGCTTCATGAATTCGCCCTTGCCCTGCGGCTGCGGCACCTTGAGCCACAGCGCAACCACCACGGCAAGCGGCAGCGCAAGCAGCGGCAGTTCAAAGGGCCATTGCCAGCCAACAGCCGCCAGCCCGCCGCCCACGAGGGGGAATATGGTGGTGCCAATGGACAAGACGCTGGCGCTATACCCCATGGCCTGCATGCGCTCGCGCCCGGCGTACATGTCGCCGATAATGGTGGCGCACAGCGCCCACAGGGACGACGCGCCAATGCCCTGCAGAAAGCGCAGCCCCACCAGCACCCACATATTGGTGGTGAGCGCGCACAGCCCGCCAAACAGGCCAAAGATGACTAGCGACGGCACAAGCACGGCCTTGCGCCCGTAGGTATCGGACAGCACACCGGCCACAGGCGCAAAAAGCACCCCCGGCACCGTAAAGGACGAGATAAGCCACCACGACTCGGCGGGCGGAATGGCCATGGCGTGCAGCATCCTCGGCAGGGCCGGGGCGATGCTGGAAACGCCCATCACGGCCACAAGGGTCACGCCGAACAATATCTGAAGATTCGTATCGCGGTATATCCTACGAAGCTTGGCGGAATCGGACTGTTGCATGCGGGGCACCATACACAGCACGCCCCGCGTTGTCTGCACATTTCCCGGCGCCCGCAACGCTGCGCCGCAGGGGCACCAATCCCCCCGGCATCATTGATAAAGCCGCGCACCGCCCGCCGCACATCAGCCGCATATGCGCCGGGGCCTCTCCAAGGGACAACGCCCTGCCCACAGACGCGGCAATGCGCTGCATACCCGGCCCGGCGACGCTGCCCGCGTCTGGCCCGCGCGGCAGGCAGCGCCCTGCCACTTCCGCGCGGTGCGGGCGGATTCGTCCGCCATGCCGTCCCTCACAATCACGCGCCGTAGACGCCTCTTCACTTGCCCGCGCCCCGGCACACCCGGCGCCCACACCCCACCCACGACGGCGGCGTGGGGCCTCTGCCGCCACGCCGCCGCGAAATGGGGTCTTCTCAAGGCCAACGCGATAAGCGCGCCGCCCCTGCGCCAAAATTACTTGCCCGCTGTGGCCTTCAGGAATTTCTCCAGCAGCGCCCGCGTTGCCGGGTCCGCATACAGCGGCATGCTGGTCAACGACTCCGCACGCCCCTTAAAGGACGCTAGGTCCGGCTGCGTCTCCACCTGCATTCCGGCGGCTTCCAGCTTCTGCAAAAAGTCATGAACATTGGCGCGGTTCCACTCCCGCTGATAGCGCGACGCCTCGCGCATGCAGTCCTTCAGCATGGCCTGCGTCTGCTCCGGCAGCGCGTTGAACCAGCCAAGGCTGGCTACGTCTACGTGGGCGGAATACACGTGCCCGGTCAGGGTCAGGTACTTCTGCACTTCGTACAGCTTGGCGGTCCACACCACCCACAAGGGGTTTTCCTGGCCATCAATGGTCCCCTGCTGGAGCTCAGAGTAGATGGGCCAGCCCATGGGCGTGGGGTTCGCGCCAAGGGTGCGCCACAGCTCCTTATGCAGGGTGGACTGCATAACGCGAATCTTCAGCCCCTTCACATCGGCAAGGCTGTGGACCGGGCGCGTGTCGTTGGTGAGGTTCCGAAAGCCATTCTCGGAAAAGGACAACCCCTTAAAGCCCGCTCGCTCAAGCGCCGCCAGCACCTCGTCACCAAGAGGCCCGTAGAGCACCTCGTCCACCTGCGCATAATCGCGGAACATAAACGGGAAGCTGACAACTTTCACTTCCGGGACAAAGGTATCAAAGGGCCCAAGGGTACAGATGGCCATTTCCACAGCGCCCATCTGCACCTGCTGGAGAATCTCCGTCTCCGTGCCCAGCGATCCACTGTGGAAAATCTCCACGCGGTAGGCCCCGTTGGACCGCTCCTGCACCAACTCGGCAAAGCGCGCCGCCGTCACATGCTGCGCGGAACCGGGCGGCGTGACGATGCCGAGCTTGATAACCGTTTCGGCGGAGGCTGCCGGGACCAGCCCCGCCACAAGGGTCAGCAGCACCACAAGGGCGCAGAGCACTGAAACCAGATGCTTTTTCATGGATATATTCCTTCCTTTGCGAACAAATTGCACACGCAAATACACCACTACGTTACGAAAAACGCGTTCTGCCTGCGTACACGGTGGGCGGGGAAAAGAAAAGCCCCCGGGAAGGGCGCCGGGGGCTTGGCGCGCCGCACATGCGGCGCAGGCAAGGGGTGGGCTACCAGGGGGTCCGCTCTCGTCGCGGGCGGTCCTTGGCAATATTCACACGAAGGGGGCGCCCGCCAAACATGGTGCCGTCAAGGGCCTCAATGGCGGCGTCCACTCCGTCTTGGTCCATTTCAACAAAGCCGAAGCCGCGTGGGCGACCGGTAAACCTGTCTTCAATAAGCCGTACAGACGTCACGCTTCCGTGCTCTTCAAACAGGGCGCGCACCTCATCCTCCGAGGCGCTGAAAGGAAGGTTTCCAACATAGATGTTCTTACCTGACATAAATCCCGCTCCTCAATGGAATTGCCTGCATCACGGTGGATGCGATAAAGATGTACACTTTTGCACAACTATGCCACACCCACTGCAAAAAGCAAGACCTTTCAGCCAAAAACATACACTATTCCCGACACTTCCCCGCTCACCATCACACACAACAGAAGGCGTTACATCCAAATCTCTGCGGCGTGCGGGCATTTTTGCGTAACAACAGTCCACACATCCGGTGCCGCGCACTCCTCAAGACGTTTCCCCCCGCCACAACGGGCGGGAGGCGAGTGCCTTCCCTGCCATTCCTTCTCCCCAAGCGCGGCGCATTCTGCCCGCCATATGGGCCTTTTCAGCTCCTCGCCCACCCCGGCGCTCCGCCCCATGTGGCAGTTTCGCCAAGGATTCTGCCCCCCTGCAAACTTCACCAATATCGCGGGGTGGTTGCGGTGAAATTCAGCCTCTGGCGGGCTTTTCCTTCACTTTTTCCTGTACCCCTCCTAGGCACAAAACCGCCAATGATGTACTCTACCAAGGTGTGCGTCTTCCTTTCCGGCCCGCGCCATGTGCGCGGCCGGGCGGCCAGCTTTTCGCCGCCACACTGCACGTGGATGACCACAGCGTTCCCGGCCCCGACGACCGATTGCCAGGACGGCGACGGCCCGTCCATTTTGAGCACACGGGCCCCGGCCCTCAAACGTTGTGAAGGAGCACGACGTGGGACTAAACGTAAGCTACAAAAGACTGCGCTGTAAGGGTTCCTGTGGACGGCACAAGCTGCTTGAGCTGCTCGTCACCACTGAGGAAGGCTCGTATACTATGGACGAGGCCGACCTCTCGGGAAAACCCGGTAAATCGGGCATTCCCCGTGGTGACGCGGCGCAAGGGGAAAAGGCACACGCCGCGCCCTCCTCCGAGCCATCGCAAAACTTCTGGGAACCGGAATACGAAATCGTGGAATGGCAGGGCACGCCGGACACCAACGCCCAAGCCCTCGACAGCATCTGCAACCGCAAAACCCTCGCCCTCCCGGACCCGGGCGGCCCGCGATCCATATTCAACACCAAGGTCTAACCGCCGCGCCATAGCATAACCGCGCGGCCACACTTCCGCGCCAACACACAAAAAAACGTCCAGCCAATGGCTGGACGTTTTTTGTAGGCACGCGTGAGGGCGGGGTGCTAGGCCTTCATCTTTTCCTCAACGGAGCGGGGCTTGGCCTGCATGCGTCCGCCCTTTCCGGCGCGGTAATCAACCTTCACGGTCATATACACGCGCTCGCTTTCAGCGGCGATGGCCTTGAAGCACTGGGATATGACGGCGTTCACCTCGTCCCACTCTCCTTCAAGAACCGTCCCCATAGGATTCAGGGAATAGTCCAACCCGCTGTTCTTGACGATGGTGACGGCGCGGGCCACCCACGGACTGAGGCTGACGCCCTTGTCCACCGGAAACAACGATACTTCAGCCATAACGCTCATCGGTACTTCTCCCGTTTTGTGGTTTTGGCAGAAAAAAAGGCCGCGGGGGGTGCCCGCGGCCTTTGTGGTCGGTCGTGTTATTTGCCCCGCATCTGCCGTATCTGCTTCATGACCAGCTTCTGGGCGGAGAGGGACTCCTTGGTCCGGAGTTCCTGCAGCTCCTCGCGGTCCACAAAGTAGATGGCTTCTGCCGGACAGATGGCCACACAGGCCGGGCCAAGGCCCCGGCGGCGGCGCGCGGCGCACAGGTCGCACTTGGTAACCGGCACCACGCCGCCAGCGTGGTAAATGGCGTTAAAGGGGCAGGCCTCCATACACTTCATGGCGCGGCATCCGCGACAGATGGTGGGGCTGTGGATGACCACGCCCTCATCGGTCTTGTTGATGGCGCCTGCGGGGCAGGCCTTGATGCACTGCGGGTTCTCGCAGTGGTGGCAGTAGAGGGGAAACGCCAGCCCCTCGTCAGTCTGCGTCATCTGAATGCGCGGGATGCCGTGGAGGAATTTGCAAATGGCCTCGCACGACTCGCACCCGATGCACTTGGAATAATCAACCCATTTGGTCTTTGGGCATTGGTCTTTCTTGCTGTCGGACATATCGTTCTCCGGTGATGGATTCCGCTGGTGGCGCGGGCTAGTCGCTGGTTGCGGCAAAGTCGAGCCACTCTTCCATGGACCGAGCCGCCTCAAGACCGCTGGTGATGGCCCAGCCAATCTTGCTGGGGCCGTTCAGGGCGTCGCCAGCAAGGAAGACGCCTTCCAGCGGCGTCATACGCGGCCAGCCTGTGGCCTGCTTGCGCACCTTGCCGATGTCCACCTTGTCCGAGGCGGGAACCGTGGGCAATTCGCCAACGGCGGTGATGACGAGGTCCACGTCCAGCACCTGATTGGACCCCGACTCGGGCACCGGACAGCGGCGTCCGCTCTCGTCAGGCTCCCCAAGGGAACACTGGATGTACTCCAGTCCCTCTACGGTCTCCTCGCCAAGGATGCGCACAGGCAAGGTCAGCTCGCGCCAGATGACGCCACGGTCCTGCAGCAGGGCAATCTCGTAGGGACCGGCGGGGGCTTCGTTGCTGGTGCGGCGGTACAGCATGTAGACCTTGTTTGCTCCGCTGCGAAGCGCGCAGTCCGCCGCGTCCACGGCGGAAAGCCCGCCGCCGACGATGGCGACGTTTTTGTCCTTGGCATCGGAGTAGCAAATATCCTTGCTGCATGCCGCGCCGCGCAGTGGGAACAGATATTCCAGACCCGACAGCACGCCGGAAAGGTCCTCGCCGGGGATGCCCATACGGCGAGAGCGCCACGAACCGGTGCACAGCATCACGGCGTCAAAGTCGTGCCGCAGGTCCTCAAGGGCGATGGTCTCGCGCATCAGGTCGTCGCCTTCGTCGTGGTCCGTGGAGTCCTGCCCCACGATTTTCACACACGGGTGGAAGATGACGCCGTAGTCCTTTTGCAAAATTTTGGCGGCTTCCTCAACGCGTTCCACCGCAAGGCGGAAGTCCGGAATGCCAAAAAACAACAGGCCGCCGGGCTTGGGCATCTTGTCGAAAATTTCAACATGATAGCCCTGACAGGCCAAATAGCCGGAAACGGCCATTCCGGAAGGACCGGCGCCAACAACGGCAATCCTGCGTCCGTTTGGCTCACCGGGAGCGTCGCGGAACAGGGCAAAATTCATTATGCTCTTCATATCGTTCCCCTTTTTCGATTCATGCGGCCGGGCCGCGGCATCGTCCTTCCCGCAAAGGGGGATTGTGGATTCAATCGTATCAGGATACTCAAATTGCTGCGCACGCACAACGCACGTCGCCGCAATGGGGCATTGTCAATCACATATTTCCCGTGCTGTGTCCACCGCGTTTTTTGTCACAAGCGCCTCGGCTGGCGCGGGTTTCCCCGCCTTGGCGCGCGCAGCAGACGCCCCAACTGGTGCCCCAATTGATGCCCCTGTAGACGGGCCTTTCCGCCGCGCACTGCGAGGGCGCGCGAAAAAACACTTTTCACCACCCGAGAGCCTACGCCATCATATCCATTATGCAAGCACGCATCCACGCCATCCATCACAACTGCTTTTGCATCGCCGCCAGCGGGCGGATGCTTGTCTTTGACTGGCCCGCACCGGACCAGCGTCCGGCAAAGGCCGCCACAACGCTGACCCAACTGGTCACCGGCCAAGACGCCATTGCCGCATTCTCCCACAGCCACGGGGATCACTGTTCGGCGGATATTTTGGACATCCTCGCCGCTGCCCGAAGCTCGCGGTATATCCTCTCCGACGACGTTCCGGACATGGTGCCCCAGCTGGACCTGCCCGGCGCCGTCATCCCCGCCCCCGGCGACCCGCCGCCCGCGCCCGGACCGTGGACGCACGTTGACGACGGGGTGTCCGTATCGGCCATGGCCAGCAACGACCTTGGCGCGGCGTTTCTCATCCGCCTTGGCGGCTGGCGCATATATTACGGCGGCGACCTTGCCGAGTGGATATGGCCGGAAGCGGGCGACGCGGCCAACGCCTTTACGGCGGAGTATTTCAGCGCCGCCATCGAACACGTGCGCGCCTTTGCCCCGCATATCGCCCTCACCAACTGCGACCCGCGCCTCCCCGGCCTCTCCGGTGCGGCGCGCTTTGCTGACGCCGTGCGCCCGGCGTGCCTTGTGCCCATGCACAGCTTTGGCAACACGGCGCACCTGCCGGACTTTGCGCAGCAGGTGGCGCGGCCGGGGATGCAGGTCTTTGCCGCAACGCGCCTTGGCGAGTCCTGCACCATCACCGGAGACGACCCCGCCGACGCCGGATAGGACGCACGCGGCGGGCGACGAGCCGAGAGCCGAGCAGGCCCCAACCCCTTGCGTCAACTGCGTATTCGCGAA
>NZ_JBUDSW010000136.1:0-9379 GCF_054921475.1 Desulfobaculum sp.
CGTACCAGAAGAGCAGTGTTGTTGCGCCGATGAAGAGCGCGACAAGGGCAAGAACCGTGGCCAGCAGCGTGATAAGAAGCGTTGTGAGCATGGGGGAAATCTTTCCAAAAAGGCGAAAAGGCCGCATCCGGGTGATGCGGCCTTTGTGTTTGTGTCGTGATGCAGGGCGTTAGCCGTCGGCGGTGATTTGGTCCACGATTTCCTTGAGCTTGGCTTCGGATTCCTCAACGGGAACCTGACAGGTGCCAACGGCTTCGTGTCCGCCGCCGCCGTAGCGGAGCATGAGCTTGCCGACGTCGGTCTTGGACGTGCGGTTGATAATGCTTTTGCCCACGGTAAAGACCACGTTTTGGCGGTTCAGCCCCCACAGGATGTGCAGGCTGATGTTGATCTCCGGATACAGGGCGTAAATCATAAAGCGGTTGCCCGCGTAGATGATGTCCTGATTGCGCAGGTCGATAACGCCGCAGTTGCCGTGGACGGTGGTGTTGTCCTGCAGCATTTGCTTGAACAGCTTTTCCTGCTCGTAGTAGCGGTCCACGCGTTCCTTGACGTCCGGCAGGGCCAGAATCTTTTCCACCGGCATGGCGCGGCAGTATTCGATGAGGTCTTCCATCAGGCGGTAGTTGCTGATGCGGTAGTCGCGGAAGCGGCCAAGGCCTGTGCGTGGGTCCATGATGTAGCCAAGCAGAATCCACCCGGATGGGTTGAGGATTTCTTCGCGGGTCAGGTTGGCGCTGTCCACCTTGTCCACGGCTTCCATCATTTCGTCGAAGTCTTTGGGGAATTTTTCATGCCCACCGTAGTACTCCCAGATAACGCGCGCCGCGCTGGGAGCCATCTTGTACATGCCTTTGTACTCGAAGTCCGCACCAAGGCGGGCTCCCTCACTGGAGTGATGGTCGAACCACATTCCCGCGCCCTGCACATAGGGGACGTTGGCGAGGATGTCGTTCTCCGTGACTTCGATGGTGCCGTCCTGCAAGTCCTTGGGATGGGCGAATTTCCATTCGTCAATCAGCCCGAGTTCGTTGAGCAGGACCGCGCAGATCAGTCCGTCGAAGTCGGATCTGGTAAGCAGTCGCATGAAAGTTCCTCCTTGCTGGAGCTTGCCGTGGTGGCTCTGCGCCGCCATGGGGTAAGCGGAGATGCATGTATGCTATACATTCAATCTTATAGCCAGAACGGTTAAAATCTGTCAAAGATTTTGGGTGAAAGTGGGCGCGGTGAATTCGGTTTTTTCCTCAACATATGGTTTTCAATGAAAACGGTCATGCAGCTGGCTCTTTCCGTCATTGTCGCCGTGGGCGCGTATTTGGGGTGGCTTTACGTTACGCAGGAGCGTTTGGTGTACTTTCCGGACGCCGATGTACGGGGCACGCCCGCCGATGTGGGCCTGCGTTTCGAGCGCGTGTGGCTGACCACATCCGATGGCGTGCGGCTGCTCGCGTGGTACATCCCCCATGCTTCGCCGCGCGGCGTGGTGCTGTTTTGCCATGGCAACGCGGGCAACATTTCCCATAGGCTGGACACCGTGCGTGTGCTGGCGTCCATGGGGCTGTCCGTTTTGCTGTTCGACTACCGGGGCTATGGCGAGAGCGAGGGGGAGCCTACGGAGGAGGGCACCTATAAGGATGCGCAGGCCGCGTGGGAATATTTGACCATTGCGCGAGAGATTCCGGCGCGGGAGGTCATCGTCTGGGGGCGCTCCCTCGGCGGGGGCGTGGCCTCGTGGCTGGCGGCGGAGCATACGCCGCGCGCCCTTATCCTTGAATCAACCTTTACGTCCATCCCGGACCTTGGCGTGCGTGTCTACCGCTGGCTGCCGGTGCGGCTTTTGGCGCGCATCCACTACGCCACGGAGCGCCGACTTGCCGCCATTTCCTGCCCTGTGCTCGTCATCCACAGCCCACAGGACGAGGTCGTCCCCTACGACCTTGGCCGCCGCCTCTACGACGCCGCCCGCGCGCCGCGGCGATTCGTGGAAATAGAAGGCCTGCACAACGACGGATTTCTCCGATCACTGCGCAAGTACACAGAGGGTGTTGAGGCGTTTTTGCGCGATGAGGCGCGGACGCGGGAGGGGCTTTGAAGGGGGAGAGCGCATCGCGCGGTGATTGGGCCGCGTGCATGGCATACAAATGTGCCAGCTGTCGCCGCAATGGCGGCGGGCCAGTGGGCAGGCGGACAGGAGGTGTTGCCGTGGGCGAGGCCGTCGGCGTTGGCGGCGATGGGGGCGCAGGGGACTTCTCGCGCGTACTTTGCCGCTGAGGAGGACGCTCCGAGTGCATAAGGGCCGGGAGGCTGGTCGTCTTTTTTCCCCGCGTTGCCGGGGCAAGCACAGCGCGCCGCGCGGATGAGTCCGGGCGGCGCGCTGGTGTTTAGTCGTCCTTGGGTGGCGTGCGGGCGGGCTTCTCCTCACCACCCTGCCGCATCACGCGGGCGAGGGCCTCGGAGCGGAGCATGCGGAGTTTGTCGCCGGAGGCGGGACCGTTGTCTTGGTCTTTGTCCTCAAGGTGCACGGCAAGGATGGAGTCCAAGTCCCGGCGCGCCGTGGCGCTGTGGTCGTGATGCTTGTCGGCCTTCACCACGGCAAAGAGTTCGGATGTCAGCTGCTGGGCATGGGCGGCGGTGAGCAGGTCCACGCGGGTGCCGGGACGAAGCTCCGCGTAGCGGCCCGCCGTCATATGCAGGCGCGCGCTCAGGCCGCCTGCGCGGATGAAGCGCGTGGGCAGGGCAAGGCGTTCACCAAGGCGCAGGGCCGGGGATTCGCCAAGGTCGTCGTGCCCGTGGTGGCTGGGGTGTTTGTCTGTGGGCGTCATGGTTTTGCCGAGGTCATGGCACAGCGTCATCCATGCCGCCACCTCCCGGTCCGCAGGTGCGGGCGGGAAGTCCTCGTCGCCGGCCAGCCGGTCCAGCGCTTGCGCCGTATGCTCAAGGACGTCCTCGTCATGCCACGGCAAAGGCCCTGCCGGGATGCCCGGCGCGGAGAGGAATTCCTGAAACCATACGCCAAGCGCGCCGCCGCTGTGCAGGGCGCGCAGAAAGTTGCCCGGAGCCGGGGAACGCAGGGCCTTGCGCACTTCCTGCGCGATGCGTGGGGCAGCAAGGGCCGCAAAATCCGGTGACGCCGCGGCCTCGCGCATGGCGGTGAGGGTTTCCTCGTGCAGGGTGAAGTGGGGCAGTTGGGCCGCAAAGCGCGCGGCGCGGAAGACGCGGAGCGGGTCATCCTGAATGGCGCGCGCCGAGGCGGGGCGGATGGTGTGTTCGCGCAGGTCGCGCGCGGCGCGGGGGTGGCCTATGACCATGGACAGCGCTGTGCCCGGCGCGGGTATGCGCGGATAGTCCGGCAGGGGCAGGGCGAGGGCGTTCATGGTGAAATCGCGCGCGTCGAGGTCCGCCATAAGCTGGGCCTGCGCCAGCGCGCCGGGACCACTGCCGCAGCACGGGGCGCACGCAGAGCGGGGAAAGGCGTATTCGTGCCCGTCCATGATGAAGACGGGGAAGGCCTTGCCCACCTGCCGCGCGCTGGGAAAGCGCTGCTGGAATTCCTCCGCAGTGGCGTCCAGCACCAAAAAATCAAGATCTGTGGCGCTGCGGCCCGTGAGCATGTCGCGGACGGCGCCACCTACGAGGCATATTTTCATGCCTCCGGCGTATCATTTCTTGGAAATTGGGGCCAGTGGGATTGACCATGGCGACGCGGCGCAGTACTGCTGCGGCATGAACACGAACAAGGGCCTCTTTCTTTTGGGGCGGGGACTGGACGGCTTGGCCGACCCCCTGACCCCACAAACACTTGCGTCCTCGCACCCGGTGTGGGAGCGTGACATTGCCGCGCACGGGCCGTGGCGCGATGCCGGAGAAGGGGCTTTCTCCGCTGCGTCGTGGCCCCGGCAGCAGACGACACTGCTGTGCGGACCGTGTTCGTCCACGCTGGATGTGGCGCGTGATCCTGCCGTTCTGGAGCGCCTTGGCGACTGGGACGGTGTACTTGCGCAGTCGCAGTGGGCGGGACGGGGGCAGCTTCGGCGCAATTGGTCGTCGCCCGCCGGGAATATGTATTGCGCCCTGCGCATTCCCCGGTTGGACAAGGAATGGGACGCGGTATTGCCGCTGCTCATTGGCTTTTTGTGCGCCGAGGCGCTGGACGCCTTCGGCATCCACGCCCTCATTAAGTGGCCCAATGACCTGCTGGTGGAAGGGCGCAAAGTCGGCGGCATTCTTATAGAAGAGCGCGCCGGATGCGTCATCGCCGGAATAGGCGTCAACATAGTGGCCGCGCCGCCCGCCAGCACACTGCGCGAACCATGGTCCCCGCACGCCGCCGCACTTGCCGAGTGGTCCGGGGATGTTACGCCTTTAGCCCTGTGGGCCGCACTTGTGGATCGTTGTAAATATTGGTACAAGACTGCGCTCTGCGGTGACACGTCTCGAATATTTCTTCAACGCATAGTCGGGCGCATGGCCTGGGTGGGTCATGACGTTCTGATTCATGGAACCGAAAAGGAATTTCGGGTCACCGTTGTCGGCCTTGCTCCTGACGGTGGGCTTGTCGTCAGGCGTGATGGGCGCCAAGAGATTCTTTACGCCGGAAGCCTCTCTCCGGCATAACGCCGGGTTCTCCTCCGGCCCCGCGTCCTGCGGGAGAAACGTTACGCATTGGGAGAATAGCCTTGTCAGGGAACAACTCGCGCGCGACCTCCTTCTCCGAGGTCCTGGAACATGTCAGGGGCAAGCGTATTCTTGTGGCCAACCGGGGTATCCCCGCGCGGCGCATAGCTCGCTCCATCCGCGAAATGTGGGGTGCCATCCCCGTGATGACCGCCACAAAGCAGGACAAGACCTCGCCGGCGTCAAACGGCGTTCAGGAGCTGTTACTGCTGGGTGATAATCCCCGCGCCTATCTTGATATCGACACCATTATCCGAAAAGCGAAAGCTCAGGGTGTCATTGCCATCCATCCCGGCTGGGGCTTTGCCGCGGAGGATGATTCCTTCCCCGAAAAGTGCCGTCAGGCCGGGATTGAATTCCTCGGGCCCGAGGCCGAACCCATGCGCATCCTTGGCAACAAGGTGCAGGTGCGTGAACTGGCCCGCAAACTCGGCGTGCCCGTGGTGCCGGGGTCCGATTCCGCCGTCAGCATCCCCGAGGCCCGCAAGGTCGCCGAGGACATTGGCTACCCCATTATGCTGAAGGCAGAGGGCGGCGGCGGTGGCCGTGGCATCTATGAAGTCTACAAGCAGGAACAGCTTGAAGACGCCTTCGCCAAGGCGTCCACCATGGCGCAGGCCTCCTTTGGCAATCCGCGTCTGTACGTAGAGCGCCTGCTGACCAGCATCCGCCATATCGAGATTCAGGTCATCGCGGACAAGTACGGCAACGTCTTCGCCTTTGACGAGCGCGACTGTACCGTGCAGCGCAACCACCAGAAGCTGGTGGAAATTACGCCGTCCCCGTGGCCGATGATGACCGAAGAACTGCGCGAGCAGCTCAAGGAATACTCCCGTCAGCTTGTGAAGGCCGTTGGCTACCACTCGCTGGCAACGGTGGAGTTTCTGGTGGATCAGCACGGGCGTGCCTACCTCATCGAGGTGAACACCCGCCTGCAGGTGGAGCATGGCATCACCGAATGCCGCTACGGCGTGGACCTTGTGGAAGAGCAGATCGCCATCGCCTTTGGCGCGGAGCTGCGCTTCAATGACGAGGACACCAAACCGCTGAACCACGCCATGCAGGTCCGCGTGAACTGCGAGGACCCGCAGAACGGCTTTGCGCCCAACTCCGGCCTCATCACGCGCTACGTCTCTCCCGGTGGTCCGGGCGTGCGTATCGACTCCTGCGTGTGCGCCGGGTACGAATTCCCGTCCCAGTACGACTCCGCAGCCAGCCTGCTGGTCGCCTACGGCAAGACGTGGAAAAAGACCCTGCGCGTCATGGAGCGTGCGCTTCGTGAATATTTTGTCGGCGGCGTCAAGACGACCTTGCCCTTCCACAGGCAGATCATCCGCAACCGCCAGTTCCGCGATGGCGAGTACGATACCAACTTCATCGCCAAGACGCCGGAACTCATGCATTACCGCTATGAGGAGCCGGAGTCCCACCGCCTGACGCGCCTCGTGGCCGAGATATCCGCCAAGGGCTACAACCCCTATGTGCAACTGGGCGAGTACCGGGGCCGTACGGACAAGCGCATGGCGCGTTTTGAGCCGGTGCTGCCGGAGCTTGATCCCAAGCGTTTCGAGTCGCCCTATCCGCAGGGTGACCGCAAGGCGCTCTTGGACTACCTGCGCGACACGGACCATGTGCATTTCATGGACACCACCGCGCGCGACATCACGCAGTCCAACAGCGGCAACAGGTTCCGTCTGGCCGAGGATAAGCTCATTGGCCCGTACCTCGACAACTGCGGGTTCTTCTCGCTGGAGAACGGCGGCGGCGCGCATTTCCACGTGGCAATGCTGGCCAACATGACCTACCCGTTCACCGAGGCCGCGCGCTGGAATCAGTTCGCCCCCAAGACGTTGAAGCAGATTCTCATCCGCTCCACCAACGTGCTGGGCTACAAGCCGCAGCCGCGCAACCTGATGCGCCGCACGGGCGAGATGATCAACGAGCATTACGACATCATCCGCTGTTTCGACTTCCTGAACCATGTGGAGAACATGCGGCCCTTTGCCGAGGTGGCGCTGGCGTCCAAGGCGAATGTCTTTGAACCGGCCATCTCCATGTCGTGGGCGCAGGGCTTCACCGTTCAGCACTATCTGGGCGTGGTTGAGGAAATTCTGGCCCTTGTGCGTGACGTTGCGGGTGTGAGCCTGAAACAGGCCGAGAAGATGATCATCCTTGGCCTCAAGGACATGGCTGGCGTGTGTCCGCCGCACTTTATGCGCGAGCTGGTCGGCGCCATCCGCAAGCAGTATCCTGAACTTGTTCTGCACTACCACCGCCACTTTACGGACGGCCTCTTTGTGCCCGCCGTTGGCGCGGCCGCGCAGGCCGGGGCGCACATTGTGGACACTGCCATTGGCGCGTCCGTGCGCTGGTACGGGCAGGGCGAGGTGCTGTCCACCGCCGCCTACCTTGAGCAGGAACTCGGCCTCAAGACGAATCTGAACAAGGACATGATCCGCTCCTGCAACTTCGTGTTGAAGCAGATTATGCCGTACTACGACCGCTACACCGCGCCGTACTTCCAGGGCATCGACTACGATGTTGTGGACCACGGCATGCCCGGCGGCGCCACGTCGTCCTCGCAGGAGGGCGCACTCAAGCAGGGGCACATCCGTCTGCTGCCGTATATGCTGAAGTTCCTTGCCGGAACGCGCAAGATTGTACGCTATCACGACGTGACCCCCGGCTCGCAGATTACCTGGAATACGGCCTTTCTCGCTGTGACTGGCGCGTACAAGCGCGGCGGCGAGCGCGAGGTGCAGGAACTGCTGGACGTTCTGGACTTTGTGGTCAAGACGCCCGAAAACGAGCTGCCCGAGAATATGAAAAAGGCGCGTCTGGCACTGTATTGCGACGCCAACGACGCGTTCCGGAGCCTGCTCCTTGGCGAGTTTGGCCGCCTGCCGCTGGGCTTCCCGGCGGACTGGGTGTACGAGAGCGCTTTCGGGCCGGAATATCAGTGCGCGCTGGACCGCCGCACCGAGGCGTCTCCTCTCGAAACGCTGCCGGACGTGAACATCGACGCCGAGCAGGCTTCCTTGTCCGAGCGCCTGCGCCGCACGCCCACGGAAGAGGAGCTGGTGATGTACCTGAATCATCCCGGCGACGCCCTCAAGACCATCGAATTCAGCGAAAAGTTCGGCGACTGCAATTGCCTGCCGCTGGATGTCTGGTTCGAGGGGCTGGAAGTGGGCCGCGAGATGTTCTTTGAGGACTCCGACGGCAAGCCGCACTCCATGACCATCCTGCATATGTCCGAGCCGGACGAGCAGGGCATGTGCATTGTGCGCTACTCGCTGGATTCGGAATTCCTGAGCATGGAAGTGAAGGTTGCCGAGGCGCAGGCCGCCGCAGCCGAGGGGATGGAAATTGCCGACCCCAAAAACTCCATGCAGGTCGGGTCCCCGTCCAATGGCGACCTTTGGGTGATGTACGTCAAGCCCGGAGATATCGTGGAAAAGGGCGAGGAGCTGTTCAATATCTCCATCATGAAACAGGAAAAAGCTGTGCTGTCGCCGGCTGCGGGCATCGTTAAGCGCGTGCTCCGTGCGGCGGATTATCAGGAAGACAGGAAAATGATTCCCGTCAAGGAAGGGGAACTGCTCGTTGAGCTTGGTCCCATTCCCAAAACCTGCCCGACATGCAGGCAGCATATCCCTGCGGATGACTACGTGTTCTGTCCCGGATGCGGGCAGAAGCTCCAGTAGCGAAGCACCCGGGCAGGAGTCCATCCTGCCCGGTTTTTTTGCGGAGCAATCGTGTTGACGAGGCGAGGGGTGTAGGGGTATGTACAATCAGGTTATATTATTCACTTAGCAGATTGTGCTTGACCTACGCCGCGTTCATTATCTAAAGCCTGAGCGGCGCAAGCTTTTGCGCATGCAAATACAGATCACTATTCCCGATCCGCTCTCATAGGAGGAGAGAATGGCCAAAGGACAGCAGAAGGTAGCTGACGCTGAGAAAAAGACCGCCAAACCCACGAAAAAGCAGACATCAAAAGTGGACGCTCTTAAAGAAAAGATCGTGCTGAACGGCGCGGATATCGTCGCAATTGGCGAAGAGGCAGAGATCCTCGTCGGTGGCAAGAACTACAATACGGCCATCATCAGCCAGGTTGAAGGCATCAGGGCCCCCCAGTTCCGGGCTATCTCCTCCATCGCTTTCCATAAGCTCCTCGACGAAACCAAAGTCGACGCCGCTCTGGTTCGCTCTTCCGTTGAGGAAGAGTACAAGCGCATCGACTGGGGCGATGAAGAAGTCAATAAGGATTCGGATTATCTTCAGAAGTTTGTGCGGAACGTTGCCCGTAAGGTGCGCGAGTCCGACTCCGAAGGCACAAAGGTCCGCCTGCGTTCCTTCGTGAATAACGTTGTGGATGGCTTTGCGACCTCTCCCGAGGGCATCGACCAGCTCCGCAAGCGTTCCGTCTTGGTGCAGACCGCCATCCTTTCCGTGGTGTTGCCCGCAGACGTGGAGCGCGAAGTTCGCTCCGCCTACACCGGCATCTGCAAGGAAGCCGGTCTTGAGGACGTGCCTGTGGCCGTCCGCTCCTCCGCAGCAGGCGAGGACAGCCGGAAAAAGGCGTTCGCCGGTCTTCAGGATACCTACCTGAACATCGTTGGCGAAAACCACTGTGTGGAAGCCTACCACTGGGACTGCGCCTCCGCCTACAACCTGCGCAGCATGACCTACCGCCGTGAAG
>NZ_JBUDSW010000137.1:0-9373 GCF_054921475.1 Desulfobaculum sp.
CGACAAGGTCGTGGCGGCGAGTCCCACCAAGTATGATGATCTGATCCTTACTGCACTGAAGGGCGCGCTTCGCGTGCTGGGGAAGTTGCCCGGTGCGAAGATGCTTCTTGTGCCCCTCGTCACCGTCGTCGTCCTGAGCACTGGATGCGCGGCGAAGCAGGGCAGTGGCGGGAATTCCCAGCTTCCGCCGCCCGCGGAGGTCCGCCTTGCCGTGGCACAGGCGGAAGCCGCCTTTGAAACGGCGGTGGCCGGGTATGAACTGCTTCTGGATGAGCTGGACGCCGACGACGCCGCAGGACTCCGCGCCAAGGTCGATCCCATCCTGACCAAGGCCGCAACCATCTTTCCGCTTCTCCATCACGCGGCCGAGCTCTACGCCGCCTCGCCTTCCCCTGAAAACATCCATGAACTGCTCCTGCACCGAAAGGAGCTGGCGGTTGTCATCCGCGATATTGCGCGCATCGTGCGAACGGTGCGGGAGGGCTGACGCTCATGACGCCGCGAAGCGAACGGGGCGGACTCCAGCCTGCGTGGTGCGCAGTGATCTGGACGCTGAGTGCCGCGCTTCTGACCGCCGCCATCTGGATTGGCGGCATCTGGCGCGATGTGGAGGCCAACACCGCCTTTCGCGAGCAGGCGCAGCCGCGGCTGGAGCGAATGGAGACCATCCTCGAACGCATGGACGGCGTGCTGCAGCGGCTGGAGCAGCAGCTTTGGGAGCATGGCCGAAGCCAGACCAGCGGCGGGCACCCCGTGCGCCCACCGGCCCTTCGCCACCGCTCCGGCCAAGCCCCGGTCCTCACCGCCACGACCGGCCCACGGAAGACCGCTCCCAGCCCGCTCCCAAACCACCCGCAGACCACGGACGGAAGGTAGCCCATGCCGCGCTCCACAAAGCCCACAAAACGGCTCACAGAGAAGCAGCGGCGCTTCGTTGAGGAGTACCTTGTTGATTTGAACGCCACACAGGCCGCTATCCGTGCGGGATACAGCGAAAAAACGGCCCGCGCGCAGGGCTACGAGAACCTGACAAAACCTGACATCGCCGCGGCCATCGAAAAGGCCCAAGCACGGCTGGCCCGGCGCACCGACATCACGCAGGAGCGCGTGCTTCAGGAGCTGGCCCGCATCGGGTTCTCGGACATGGCGGATTTCCTTTCATGGGGACCCAAGGGCGTTGAGCTCACAGCCTCGGACGGGCTGACGCGGGACCAGAGCGCGTGCGTGAGCGAGGTGAGCGAGACCGTGACGCAGTTTGGCGGTTCCACGCGCATCAAACTGCACAGCAAGACGCGGGCGCTGGAGCTTCTGGGGCGGCATCTGGGCCTGTACCCCGCGCAGCGGCACGAGGTGAGTGGCCCGGACGGCGGGGATATTCCTGTGGAGACGCGCAACGCGGTGCTGGAGAGGCTCTTGATGGAGATTGCCGGAGAAGGACGCGCCGATGGATTGCCCAACCTCACTCAAGAGAAAATTGGGGAATAAGTGGTGGAGGCTGAACAACCTCTACTGGATCATCGACGAGTCTGGCCGGCGGGTGAAATTCCGCCCCAACTGGGCGCAGGAACAGCTCTACGACAACCTCTGGTACTGGAATCTCATCCTCAAGGCGCGCCAGCTTGGGTTCACCACGTTCATTGACATCTTCATCCTGGACGACTGCCTGTTCATCCCGAACCTTGAAGCCGGGATTGTCGCGCACACCAAGGACGACGCCATCAAGATCTTCCGGCGCAAGATCAAGTTCCCGTACGAGAACCTGCCGCATTGGCTGCGCGACCAGCGGCCGCTCCTTTCGGCGAACATGAGCGAATTTCAGTTCGGCAACGGCAGTGTGGTGGGCGTCGGCGTCAGCGCGCGTTCCGGCACCCTGCAGCGCCTGCACGTTTCGGAGTTCGGCAAGATTGCCGCCCGCTATCCCGAGAAGGCCGAGGAGATCGTCTCGGGCTCGCTGGAGGCGCTGCACCCCGGCTCCATGCTGTGGATTGAATCCACGGCGGAGGGCAAGGCCGGGCGGTTCTTTGAATACACGGAGCACGCCCGGCGCATGCAGGACGAGGGCCGCGAGCTGACCCGCCTCGACATGCGGTTTCATTTCTTCCCGTGGTGGCGGCACCCCGGCCGGATTCTTGCCCCGGACGAGACGGAGCGCACCGTCATCGACAAGGAGCACCGCGGATATTTCACCCGGCTGGAGGAGGACCACGGCATCATGCTCAGCACCGGCCAGAAGGCCTGGTACGTGAAGAAGGCCGCAACCCTGACGGACAAGATGAAGCGCGAGCACCCCAGCACGCCGGACGAAGCCTTCGAGGCATCCGTCGAGGGCGCGTACTACCGCAAGCAAATGGCGTGGCTGCGCCAGAACGGGCGCATCACCTCGGTGCCGTGGGAGCCGGGCATCCCGGTCAACACATTTTGGGACCTCGGCATGCACGACGAGATGCACATCTGCTTCCACCAGCGCGTGGGCAAGGAGAACCGCTTCATCAACCACATCAAGAACTCGGGCGAGGGGCTGGAATTCTACTGCGCAGAACTGAAACGCCTCGGCTATCTCTACGGCACGCACTACTTTCCGCACGACATGTCGGTGAACGAGCTGGGGACCGGCACCTCGCGCCTCAAGACGTTTCAGCGGCTTATGCCCGGAGAGAAGACGCAGGTGGTGGAGCGCATCACGCACATGGCCGACGGCGTCCACGCCGTCCGAAACGTCCTGCCAACGTGCTGGCTCGATGCCGCCAACTGCAAAGACCTCATCGACTGTCTGGATAACTACAAGCGGGAGTGGGACCCGGTGAACGGATGCTGGAAGGACAAGCCGAAGCATGACTGGGCCAGCCACGGGGAGGCGAGCTTTCGCCAGTTCGCCACGGGCTACGCGCCAGCCAGTGCGTCGGCGTGGCGGCCGCGCCGCACGGCCCGGCAGATAGGCCGGAGGAGGCGCTAGGCATGCCCCTTGGGAAGATTGGCGTGAAGACCGCCCTCAAGTGGGTGTCCGATGCCCAGTTCGCCTCGCGGAATTGGCGCGCAGAGTCGTGGCGCGATCAGGAAATGTACGACGGCGACCAGTTCACGGAAGAGGACTTCCGCGCCTTTGCGGAAAAGGGCATCGATCCCATCCCCGTGAACCGCACCTTTCCCGCCGTGAACCTGCTCCTAGGCCAGCAGTCCGTGAACCGGCTGGACATTCAGGCCAAGGGCCGCACGCAGGCGGATTCCGAGCTGTCCGAGGTGATGACGGAGTGCATCAAGTTCGTCATGGACCAGTCGCAGGGGCAGTTCAAGGTCGGCACGGCCTTTCGCGACAGCATCGTGGCCGGCGTGGGCTTTCTGGCACCGGGCTTCAGCCTCGATCCACGACGCGAGCGTGTGCGCATCGCCCTGCGGGACTGGAAGGAAATCTGGTGGGATCCCTTTAGCGACCCGTGGCTGGAGCCGGAGAGCTGCCGCTACATGTTCCACCGCCGGTGGATGGACCTTGAGGACCTGCAGGCCGTGTTCCCGGACAAGGCGCAGGAGCTCAAGGAGAATTTCAGCGACCTCGCGGGCAGCAGCACGGCGGAGTCCACAGGCCTGTTTGATGACGAGGCCACCCTTGTGGAGGAGGAGCGCCGCAGTTTCATGGGCTCGCAGTGGGCGGATAGCAGGCGCAAACGCGTGCGCCCGGTGGAGCTTTGGTATCCGGTGTACGAAAGGTGCCTGTTTGCGCTGTTTGCCGACGGACGCGCCATTGAGGTGGGCGACGGCGTGCCCCCGAACGAGCTGGTACGGATCGTCAACACCGCGCAGGAGCTGGTGCCGGCCATGGTCCGCAAGATGCGCACCATGACCTTCCTCGGCAAGCAGGTGCTGCAGGACATGCCAAGCCCGTACCCGCACGACCAGTATCCCCTTGTGCCCTTTGTGGCCTACACGGACCGGTTCGGCTTCCCCTACGGCGTGCCGCGGCAGATTCGCCCGCAGGACGAGGAAGTGAACATCCGCCGCAGTGTGGGCCTTGCGCTCCTCAAGACGCGCCGCGTCATGGTGGAGGAGGGCGCAACCGAAGATTTGGAAGGCTTCTACGAGGAGGCTAACAAGCTCGACGGCTTCATGGTGGTGGCGGGCGGCGCGCTGCGCGAAGGCCGGGTGCGCGTGGAGGAGAACGCCGGGCTTGTGACGCCGCAGGTGGCCCTGCTCAACGAGGCAGAGAAGGAAATCCAGCAGATCAGCGGGGCCAATGACGAACAGCTTGGCTATTCATCCAACGCCACCAGCGGCAAGGCCATTGAGCGCCGCCAGATGCAGGGCGCAACCATCACTGCGCCGCTGTTCAGCAACTACCGCCGCAGTCTGCACCGCCTTGGCACGCAGCTCTACAGCCTGATTCAGGGCTCATGGACCGGGGAGAAGGTCCTGCGCGTGACGGACCGGCTCACCAAGGCCGAGCGCTTCGTCACCGTGAACGAGCGCGTCACCGGCGCATCCGGGCCGCAGGAGGTGAAGAACAACATCACGCAGGGCACCTACGACATCATCATCAGCGACCAGCCCGCCACGGATACCATCCGCGAGCAGAACCTGAACCTCATCATTGAATGGGTGAAAAAGTCCCCGCCGGAGGTCATCCCCGCGCTGATGGGCATGGCGTTCGAGATGTCGAACCTGCCCAACAAGGAACAGCTTCTAGCCAAGATCAAGCCGATGCTTGGCGGCATCCCCGGCGAAGAGGACATGAGCCCCGAGGAAGTGAAGGCCTCGGTCATGCAGCAGCTGGAACAGCAAAAGGCGCTTCAGGCGCAGGCCGCACAGCTTGAGCAGGCCAAGGCCGGGCTGGAGGTGGAGAAGCTCCGCCTCGACATCGAAGAGCAGCGCGCCAAAATCGCCGAAACCCTCGCGGCCATCCAGAACGCCCGGTCCAAGGAGGAGCGCGAGGCCGTGAAGGATGGCGTGGACGTGGCCCGCCGGGTTCTGGGCGAACAGGGAGGACAGCCATGACGCGGCAGGAGGAACTGGCCTTCGAGCGCAAGGCCGAGAAGCACTTCAAGGGCCAGCGGGAGCTTTTGCCAGGGCGCAACTTCCTCTGGAACAGCTTCCATTCCCGCACCAAAGAGGACCTGGAGAGCTACCGCAGCAATTTTGACCAGATACGCTGGCAGAGCCCCGCGCCCGGCACGGGCGTGTGATTTCGTCGCCACCGGCGGGCGATACCGCCGACCGTATACCTCGGGGACCCGGCCCCGTCACCAACCGGAGAATCGTCGAGTCAGGACGTAAAAGGAGACGTACATGGGCAAGAGTCACGAGCACGACGCTCAGCAGGCAGAGGCGCAGGGGCTGGACGCGCAACCGTCCCTTGATGCTCCCGCCAATGGCCCAGAGGCAGACCATGACGGGCAGGACACGGACACCGACGAGGTGCCGGACTGGCTCGACGAAGCCTTTGAGGACGATGACGAGGAGCAGGAGGACACCGGCGCGGCGGAGCCGTCCGATTCGTCAGGGACGGAACACGGCGAGGCGTCCCCGCCGACAGACGACACGGACGACGGCGCGCAGGATGGCGCAGACCAGCCGGACACCACCACAGACGACAACGCAGACGGCAAGGACGAGGCGCAGGACCAGCGGCCCCCGGACCGCTATGTGCCCATCGGCGCCCTGCACGAGGAACGCAGCAAGCGGCAGGACCTGCAACGCAGGCTGGAGGAGCTTGAAACGCGGGTGCAGAAGGCAGGCGCGAGGGGTGAAGAGAAGGCGGAGAAGCCTGCATCCGTGGACATTCCGGCGGAGTTGCAGGCGGAACTGACGGCCCTTGAGCGGCGCAGCCCCGAGGCCGCGGCCATCGCCCGCGAGGATTCCGAGGACGGCAAGCTCCTGCGCGAGGTGCTCTCCGAGTACGGCGCGCTGGACGCCCTGCGCGATGCGCGGGGAATGCTGGCGGACCGCCGGGTGACGGACGCCGAACGCAGACAGGAGCAGGCCGAGGCCACGCGCATGAGCCGCGAGGCAGAGGACTACATCTCCGGGTGCATGCAGCGCATCAGCGAGGCCGTACCCGGCGCCTACGACGAAGGCAGTGCCGTCCCCCGCGAGCTGGCTCAGTTTGCCATGGACAACGGCATGCATAGCGATTTCCTCGCCGCCGTTACCAATCCCGGCACCCTCATTCAGCCGCCGGGTTCGGAGCAGGTCTACTACATGGGCGACGGCGCCGTGGGCGTCTGGACGCTCCTGCATACCCTGAGCGAGGCCGGGAAAAAGGCTACTGATCCCGAAACGCTCCAAAAGGAGCTGAGGGCGGAACTGGAACAGGAAATCACGCAGCGCGTGACCAAGGAACTGACGCAGAAGTTCAAGGGCGCGGAGGCGTCCGGCTACCGCAGTCTTGGCGACGGCCCCGGCAGTGGCGATACGCCGCTTTCCGGTGCGGACGCCGAGAACATGAGCGAGGAGGAGTGGGCCCGGCTCCCAGAAACGGAGCGCGAGCGCCTGCTCAAGGGCGAATAGCCGGATAGCGGCCGCGCCGGAGGAGATGAGCCATGAGTATCCCTACCGAGTTTCCGGTCAACCATCCCAGCGCGCGAAAACGCTGGGGCAAGGACCTCGCCGTTGAAACGCTGAAGTCCCAGTATTGGAGCAAGTTCATGGGGTCTGGTGAGGATGACATCATCAAGATCCAGAACGAGCTGAAGAACAAGGCCGGTGACAAAATCACCGTCGAACTGGTGCGCAAGCTCTCGGGCGACGGTGTGGAAGGCGACAGCACCCTTGAAGGCTCGCAGGCCGAGGAAGGGCTGGACTTCTTCCACGACGCCGTCTTTGTGGACCAGCGCCGCAAAAGCACGCTGAACAAGGGCAAAATGTCCGACCAGCGCGTGCCGCACGATATCCGGCTGAAGGGGCGCAGCGCCCTCAAGACGTGGTGGTCCGAGGACTACGACGAACAGATCATGATGTACCTCGCCGGCGCGCGGGGCATCGATCCCTCGTACAAGGTGTCGCTGGACTGGACCGGGCGTGCGGGCAATCCGCTGACGCCGCCGGACCGGCTCATCTACGGGGGCGACGCCTCGGGCAAGGCCGACCTTGACGCCAGCGACATCATGCACCTGTCCATGCTGGAGCGCCTTGTGGCCTTTGCCGAAACCACGGACCCCATGATCCGCCCGGTGAAGATTCAGGGCGAGAAGAAGTACATCCTGCTCGTTCACACCTTCCAAGCCTACCAGTTGCGCACCGGCACCTCGGAGAACGACTGGCTCGAAATCCAGAAGGCGACGGGCGAGCGCGGCAAGAAGAACAAGGTCTACCGCAACGCCCTTGGCGAGTACGCCGACTGCATCATGCACAAGCACCGTAATGTCGTGCGCTTTAGCGACTACGGCGCTGGCGGCGACCTTCCGGCGGCGCGGGCGCTGTTCCTTGGCGCGCATGCGGGCATCATCGCGTGGGCCAAGAACGGCAATATCAACCGCATGAACTGGTACGAGGAAGAGGTGGACCGCGGGAACGCTCTGGCCATCGCGGCCAGCGCCATCTACGGCACCAAGCGCACCGTCTACACCGACAAGGAAGGGGCCAACCCCATCGACTACGGCGTCATCGCCGTGGACACCTACTGCAAGGACCCCAACACCATCTAGCCAAGGCGGGCGGGGCCACGGCTCCGCCCCCTTTCCCATGGAGGCCGATATGCCTGATGTCCTTCTGAAATACCGTGGGTTCAAGGCGTCCCTGCGCCTGCGGCTCCCCGCCCTTGAGGCCGAATACGACTTTCTGCCCGAAAACGGGCTGACCTGCGCGGTGAGCGCCGCCGATGCCCGCCTGCTGCAGGACGCCAATCCCCGCATGTTCGAGGTGGTGGATGTGCCTGACGTGGAAGACTTTGTGGCGTCACAGGGTGGCGAGGACCAGCAGGGCGACGAGGAGGGCGGTTCCATCAACGACACGCCCCCGGAGGAAGGCCGCGAAGCCTACGTGCGTTGCCGTTTGGAGGAGCTGGGCATCAAGGTGCCCGGCACGGTGAAGAAGCTGGAAACCCTTGAGCAGATGCTGGACAAGGCCGAGGTGGAGTAGGCGGTGCAGGTCAAGGACATCTTCCTGCTTGTGTCCGGCGAGCTGCAGGACCTTGGCGCGGAAAAACGCTGGCCGTGGGAGCTGACGCCGGAGCGCGTGAGCCTTGTAGACCTCATGAACGCCGCCGTGCGCGAGATTGCCCTCAATAGGCCAGACGCCACTGCCGTCACCGAGGCCATACGGCTGGAGCCCGGCGGGCGGCAGATTATCCCGAACGTCGCCACCCACGGCGCAAGCCGGGATTCCCTGTGCCTGCTGGAACTGGTGCAAAACATGGGCGCGGACGGCGAAACGCCCGGTGAGCCGGTGTTCCGCGTGGAGCGCAGCGCCCTTGCCGCGGCAGACTGGACGCTGACCACGGCTGGCGACATCGACGAATACGCCTACGACAAAACCGCCGATCCCAACGTCTACCTTGTGCACCCCGCCGTGGCCGCTGGCGCGACCATCTATGTGGAAGCCACCTACAGCGCCGAGCCCGTTACCGTTACCGGCCCGGAGGACGTCTTTCCGCTCAGCGCCACCTTTGCCGGGCCAGCGCGGCTATGGATGCTGTGGGAAATCATGAGCGGCGACAATTCCGAAGCGAACTTCATAAAGGCGCAGACCTACCTCAAGGCGTTTTATCAGGCCCTTGGCGTCAAGCTGAAGGCGGACCTGTTCTTCCCGGTGAAGGTCGCCAAGGAGGGCATGTAGATGCCGGATGTTTCCGTTCTTGTTCCCGAGGTCCGCGCGGATGTGGCCGGATGCCCCAAGCAGACAGTGCTTGCCGCCATACGCCGGGCGCATGCGGAGTTTTGCGACCGCTCCGGCATTTGGCGCATGACCCTTGAATCGCCGGTCTACTTTGTGCGCGGCGTGCGCGAGGGGCAGGCCCAGCTTCCGCCGGAAACGTCCATTGCCAGCATTGTTTGGCTGCGGCGGCTGGGCGCGCCTCTGGAGCCGCACGAATATAGCCCTTCCGGGCGGGATATCATCCTGCGCCAGCCGCCCCAGCAGGACTTTGAAGCGCAGGCCCGCGTGATTCTGCGCCCGGACCCACACGCCACGCGCATGGATGATGCGCTGTATGCGCGCTGGTCCGAGGCCATTCTCCACGGGGCCTTATGGCGGCTCATGAGCCGGGCCGGACAGCAATGGACCAACGCCGAGGGCGCGCTCTACCACAAGGCGCACTTTGACCGCGAGATAGGCCGGGCCAGCGCCCGAGCGGCGCAGGATTTCTTCCGCGATACCGACCGAAGGCGTTCACGGAACGGGTTCATGTAAAGGAGCAGACCATGTCCGCACCAACCGTGGCAGTCACCAT
>NZ_JBUDSW010000138.1:0-9344 GCF_054921475.1 Desulfobaculum sp.
GGGCTGGACGACACCAGCTTTGCGGATACGCTCTTCGGCCACACCCGCGGCGCGTTCACCGGCGCGGGGACAACCCGTCCGGGCATGATTGAACAGGCGCGCGGCGGCAGCCTCTTTCTTGACGAAATCGGCGACCTGAGCCTGCAATCGCAGGTGAAGCTCTTGCGCGTGCTGCAGGAGAATGAGTTCTACCCCCTTGGCAGCGACAGGCCCAAGCTCATGCAGGCCCGCGTCATCGTCGCCACGCATCAGGACCTGCAACAGAAAGTGCAGGACGGCACCTTCCGCAAGGACCTCTACTACCGCCTGTGCACCCACCACGTGGACGTGCCGCCCCTGCGCAAGCGCCCCAAGGACATCCCCGCCCTGCTGGACCGCTTTCTGGAGGAGGCCGCCGAAGAATTCGGCAAGAAAAAGCCCGCCATCCCCAAGGAACTGCCCCTGCATCTGGCCAACTATTCCTTCCCCGGCAATATCCGCGAACTGCGCGGCATGGTGTACGACGCCGTCAGCACCCACAAGGCCAAGGTGCTGTCCATGCACAGCTTTCTGAGGGCCATGGAGCGCGAAAATACGCCCGCGCCGGATGCGCAGACCGTGGCCGACTCCTCGCGCCCCTTTGCGGGGCTGGAGCATCTGCCCACCATCACGGAGTGCACCGCCATGCTCATAGAGGAAGCGGTGGAGCGCGCCGACGGCAACCAAACGCTGGCCGCGCGCATGCTTGGCATCTCCCAGCCCGCGCTGAGTAAGCGCCTTAAGCAGCTGCGCTCCTAGCGGCTGCCCCACCCCGCCACACGCCAAACGGCCCGGAGCGCACTGCGCTCCGGGCCGTTTTTGCTGCTGCGCTAAGCACCCGGCAGCATGTGACAATTCCTAGCATAGAAAGGGGAATAACTTTGGTTATGCCATAACCAAGGGCATATACGCCCGCGCACACCGCGCCCTGCCTTGGGCCAGTCCAGCACGCCGCAGCCCGCGCCATAACTTTTTGCATGGGCCTTCGGGCCGTCCGGGCTCCTCCCATTTCGCCCCAAATCTCCCGCTATTTCAGAGAGGTAAAGCAATTGACGCCTTTTGGCACCGTATTTGTTCTTAAAAGAGCAAGCGGATGCGAAGGCCGATATGCCCCGCACGCTGCACATTTTTTCAGCATACAAAACATGAGGTTGTACACATGAAGTCCCGCATTGAGCATGATTTTCTCGGCGAAAAGGAAATCCCCGCGAATACCTATTATGGCGTCCAGACCCTGCGCGCCGTGGAGAACTTCTTCATCACCGGCCGCCACATCGGCGACGTGCCCGAGCTTATCGAAGGGCTGGCCTATGTGAAGAAGGCCGCGGCCAAGGCCAATATGGAGCTGGGCGTCATCCCCGCGGACGTGGGCAAGGCCATCTGCGCCGCATGTGACGAAATCGTCGGCGGCAAGCTGCGCGACCAGTTCCCCGTGGACACCATCCAGGGCGGCGCCGGCACCTCCACCAACATGAACGCCAACGAAGTCATCGCCAACCGCGCGCTGGAGCTGATGGGCTACAAGAAGGGCGAGTACGAGCACTGCCACCCCAACAACCACGTCAACTGCTCCCAGTCCACCAACGACGCCTACCCCACGGCGTTTCGCCTTGCGCTGTACAACAAGCTCTCCACGCTGATGGAGGCCATGGCCTACCTGCAGAAGGGCTTTGTCGACAAGGGCGCGGAGTTCTCCGACGTGCTCAAGATGGGCCGCACCCAGCTGCAGGACGCCGTGCCCATGACCCTTGGTCAGGAATTCTCCGCCTACGCCACCACCCTTGGCGAGGACATCTCCCGCGTGCGTGAGGCCCGCGAACTGCTGAAGGAAATCAACCTCGGCGCCACGGCCATCGGCACCGGCATCAACGCCCCCGAGGACTACGCCCGCCTTGCCACCGACGCCCTTGCCAACATGACGGGCATTGAGTTTGAAACCTCGGCCAACCTTGTGGAAGCCACGTGGGACACCGGCGCATACGTGCAGATTTCCGGCGTGCTCAAGCGCGTTGCCGTCAAGCTCTCCAAGATTTGCAGCGACCTGCGCCTGCTCTCCTCCGGTCCGCGCACGGGCCTCAATGAAATCAACCTGCCCAAGATGCAGCCCGGCTCCTCCATCATGCCCGGCAAGGTCAACCCCGTTATCCCCGAGGTGGTCAACCAGATTGCCTACGACGTCATCGGCAAGGACGTCACCGTGACCATGGCCGCGGAAAACGGCCAGCTGGAGCTGAACGTCATGGAGCCGGTCATCGCCAACGCCTTGTTCCAGGCCGTGGATATGCTCCGCCGTGGCTGCCGCATCCTGCAGGACCGCTGCGTCAGCGGCATCACCGCCAACCGCGAGCGCTGCCGCGAAATGGTGGAGCAGAGCATTGGCATCGTCACGCCGCTGAACCCCATCATCGGCTACGAAAAGTCCGCCGCCATCGCCAAGGAAGCCCTCGAAACCGGCAAGTCCGTCTACGACCTTGTTCTGGAGCACAAGGTGCTCACCAAGGAGAAGCTGGACGAGATTCTCTCCCCCGAGAACATGATGCACCCCCGATTCATCAGGAATTAGCCTCCCTCGGACCACTGGGCTGACCGAGCATCGGCCCGCAGCAGGGGCCGGACGGACTTGGCGAGAGGTCCGTCCGCCCCGCGTCGCCACCCGAGAGGCTTCACCACCACACCACCCAAGGGAGTTAAGGTATGTTCTGGATACAACTGCTTATCGTTTTGGCCGCCATCTTCATCGGCGCGCGCCTTGGCGGCGTGGGTCTTGGCGTCATGGGCGGCCTTGGTCTGGCCGTTCTGAGTTTCTTCTTCGGCGTGCAGCCCACAGCACCGCCCATCAACGTTATGCTGATGATTGCCGCTGTGGTCACCGCCGCTGGCGCGCTGCAGGCCGCCGGCGGGCTGGACTATCTGGTCAACATCGCCGCGCGCATCCTGCGCCGCAACCCCAACCAGATTACGTTCCTCGGCCCCATCGTCACCTATATTTTCACCTTCTTCGCCGGGACGGGCCACGTGGCCTACTCCGTGCTGCCCGTCATCTCCGAGGTGGCCCGAAACACCAAGGTCCGCCCCGAGCGGCCGCTGTCCATCGCGGTTATTGCCTCGCAGCAGGCCATCACGGCCAGCCCCATCTCCGCCGCCACCGTAGCGCTGCTGGGCATGACGGCCAGCATGGGCGTGCAGCTGTCGGACATTATGATGGTCTGTGTGCCCTCCACCTTTGCGGCCTGCATGATTGGCGCCTTCATCGCCAACAAGACCGGCAAGGACCTCATGAAGGACCCCGAATACCTGCGCCGCCTGAACGACCCCAGCCTGCGCGCCGCCATAGAAAAGGCCAACGCCGGCGAAACCGTCGAGGAGACCGAGGTCCCCGGCTACGCCAAGATTTCCGTGGGCCTGTTCCTGCTGGGTACGCTGTCCATCGTGCTCTTTGGCTCCTGCCCCGAACTGCGCCCCTCGTGGAACGTGAGCGGCGAAATGGAACGCATGAGCATGGCCAGCGCCATTGAAATCATCATGCTGACCGTGGCCGCGCTCATCCTGCTCATCAGCCGGGTGGACGTGAAGAAGCTGGCCGAAGGCAGCGTCTTTGGCGCGGGCGTTCAGGCGGTTATCGCCATCTTCGGCATTGCGTGGCTGGGCGACAGCTTCTTTAGCAGCAACATGGAGTTCCTGAGCGGCAACATTCAGGACATGGTCACCGCCGCGCCGTGGACCTTCGCCATTGCGCTGTTTGTGCTGTCCATCCTGCTCTTTTCGCAGGCGGCCACCGTGCGCGCGCTGATGCCGCTGGGCATCGCCCTCGGCATCCCGGCCCCGGCGCTTATCGCCATGTTCCCGGCCGTGAACGGCTACTTCTTTATCCCGAACTACCCCACCGTGGTCGCGGCCATCAACTTTGACCGCACCGGCACCACGCATATCGGCAAGTTTGTGCTGAACCACAGCTTCATGCTGCCGGGGCTGGTGGCCACCGTTGGCGCCATCGGCATTGGATTCATGCTTGCGGGCGTGATGTTCTAACTGTATTTCGGCGCATCGCGGCGCTTGGCAAATTCCTTCCAAGCGCCGCGATGACTCGTTTTTCACACCCAGCAACCCGATAAACGTTCAATCAGGAAGAAACCATGCAGACCGACATCTCCATGCCCGCGTCGATCCAGGGCAACACCTCCGCATATCTGGACTGGCTGCAAATGCTCAGCGGCGCCGCCCTGATCGTCTTCATGTGGTGCCATATGCTGCTGGTCGCCAGCGTCAACCTTGGCGCGGGCGTCTTCGACGCATTGGCGGCATTTTTGGAATATACCTACATGGCCCAGATTGGCGGTCCGCTCATCGGCGTCGTCTTCCTCGTCCACTTTGTGCTGGCCATCCGCAAAATTCCCGTCACCACCACGCAGCAGAAGGGCATGTGGAACCAGGCCCGCATGCTGCGCCACAAGGATACGTGGCTGTGGATTGTGCAGGCCGTCAGCGCCATGGTCATCCTCATCATGGCCGGAGTGCACCTATGGACCGTGCTTACGGACCTGCCCATCACGTCCGTGAAAAGCGCCACCCGCATTCAGGAAGGCGGATGGATGTGGTTCTACCTCATCCTGCTGCCCATGGCCGAACTGCACGTCGGCATCGGCTTTTACCGCATCGGCGTGAAGTGGGGCTTTGTGGGCCGCAGCGGCCGCAAAAACTTCCAGAAGCTGGAATACGCCATCACCGGCGGCTTTATCCTCATCGGCCTCATCACGCTTCTGACCTTCGCGGGCATCAGCATCTAGGAGACAACACGACATGAGTGACATCATATATACCGACGTCCTGTGCATTGGCGCAGGCCTTGCCGGTGAGCGCGTGGCCATCGAGGCCGCCGAGGCCGGCTACAGCACAATCTGTCTGAGCATCGTCCCCGCACGGCGCTCCCACTCGTCTGCCGCGCAGGGCGGCATGCAGGCCGCCCTTGGCAACTGCGCCATGGGCGAGGGCGACGGCCCGGACGTCCACTTCGCGGATACGGTCAAAGGCTCCGACTGGGGCTGTGATCAGGAAGTGGCCCGCCTGTTCTGCGACACCGCGCCCATCGTCATGCGCGAGCTGGCCTACTGGGGCGTGCCGTGGAACCGCGTCGTCGCCGGAACCGACGACTACTTCCAAGGCGGCAAAAAGTTCTCCAAGACGGAAAAGAAAGAGAACGAAGGCCTCATCACCGCGCGCAACTTTGGCGGCACGGCCAAGTGGCGCACCTGCTACACCTCCGACGGCACCGGCCACGCCGTGCTGTACACCATGGACAACCGCGCCATGCACAAGGGCGTTCAGGTCCATGACCGCACCGAAGCCATCGCCCTCATCCACGACGGGGAGCAGTGCAAGGGCGCCATTGTCCGCTGCCTGCGCACGGGCGAACTGCGCACTTACCTCGCCAAGGCCACGGTCATCGCGGCGGGCGGATTCGGCCGCATCTACCGCGAGTCCACCAACGCCGTCATCTGCGAGGGCGGCG
Organism: Desulfobaculum sp.; assembly: GCF_054921475.1. Taxonomy (NCBI): domain Bacteria; kingdom Pseudomonadati; phylum Thermodesulfobacteriota; class Desulfovibrionia; order Desulfovibrionales; family Desulfovibrionaceae; genus Desulfobaculum; species Desulfobaculum sp. Next base: position 5,525 of record NZ_JBUDSW010000138.1, read on the forward strand.
GCCAGTCCATTGCCCTGAACACCGGCGTTGTGCCCATGGGCAACATGGAGGCCGTGCAGTTCCACCCCACCGGCGTTGTGCCGTCCAATATCCTCGTCACCGAGGGCTGCCGCGGCGACGGCGGCACCCTGCTGGACAAGAACATGGAGCGCTTCATGCCCAGCTACGAGCCGGAAAAGGCCGAGCTGGCCTCGCGCGACGTGGTCTCGCGCCGCATGACCGAGCACATGCGCAAGGGCCTTGGCGTACCCAGCGACTACGGCGACCACCTGTGGCTGGATATCCGCCACCTTGGCGAGCACCACATCACGCACAAACTGCGCGAAGTGGAAGAGATCTGTAACAATTTCCTTGGCGTGGACCCCATCACCCAGCCCATCCCCGTGCGCCCCACCCAGCACTACTCCATGGGCGGCATCCGCACCAACAAGGACGGCGCGGCCTACGGCCTGTCCGGTCTGTTCTCCGCGGGCGAGGCCGCCTGCTGGGACATGCACGGCTTCAACCGCCTTGGCGGCAACTCCCTGTCCGAAACCGTTGTGGCCGGACGCATTGTCGGCAAAAAGGTCGTGGAGTTTCTGGAAGGCTGCGACGTGCGCTTCAGCACCAGCGAGGCGGACAGCTTCCGCAAGAAGGAAGAGCAGCGCATCCAGACCCTCATCTCCGGCGGCGGCACCGAGAACGTCTATGAACTGCGCCGCCTGATGCAGGACACCATGATGGAAGGCGTTGGCATCTTCCGCGACGAGACGGGCCTCTCCAAGGCCGTCAGCGACCTGCAGGCCATCCACCAGCGCACCCGCAATATTGGTCTGAAGTCCGACGGCATCGGCGCCAACGACGAGCTGCGTCTGGCCCTGAACCTGCCCGGCATGGTCAAGCTGGCCCTGTGCGTGGCCTACGGCGCGCTGGAGCGCCGCGAAAGCCGCGGCTCCCACGCCCGCGAGGACTACCCCGCCCGTAACGACCGCGACTGGCTGGTCCGCACCCTTGCCACATGGCAGGACGGCAGCGACCTGCCCACCCTGAATTATGAACCGGCTTCCACCGTCTTCAATATCCCTCCGGGAGACCGTGGCTACGGCGGCGGCAAGATTATCAGCGCAGACGACAAGGAGGCCTAAACCATGGCGCGCACACTGACTTTCAACGTATTCCGGTACAATCCGCAGGCGGGCGAAACCATGCCCCGCATGCAGACCTACACCATAGACGAAACCGCCAGCATGACGGTGTTCATCGCCCTCAACCGTCTGCGCGAGGAGCAGGACCCGTCCCTCAAGTTCGACTTCTGCTGCCGCGCGGGCATCTGCGGCGCCTGCGCCATGGTCATTAACGGCCGCCCCTGTTTGGCCTGCCACACCAAGACCATGGACCTGCCGGACGAAATCACCCTGCTGCCCCTGCCCTTCTTCAAGTGCATCGGCGACCTTGCCGTGGACACGGGCGTGTGGTTCCAGGACATGAACCGCAAAATCGAATCGTGGGTCCATACCGACAAGGAATTCGACCCCGCCGCGTCCGAAGAGCGCATGGACAACGACACCGCCGAAGCCGTGTACGAGCTGGACCGCTGCATTGAATGCGGCTGCTGCGTTGCGGCCTGCGGCACGGCGCGCATGCGCGAGGACTTCCTTGGCGCAGTGGCCCTGAACCGCATCGGCCGCTTTGTCATCGACCCGCGCGATAAACGCACGGACAAGGACTACTTCGACATCATCGGCACCGACCAGGGCATCTTTGGATGCATGGGTCTGCTTGCGTGCGAGGACGTATGCCCCAAGGGCCTGCCCCTGCAGGACCAGCTGGGCTTCCTGCGCCGCAAGATGGGCCTGCATGCCTTCAAACGGCTGTTCTCTGGTAGGAAATAAGCACCTCGTATCCCTTAGGGCGAGCGCGGTCCGTCCCCGGATGAGACGGACCGCGCTCCACCACAACCACAGCCCCGCACAGGCACGCCGGCGCCGTACACAGCGCCATGCAGCGGGAGACTCCATGCGGAGGACGATATGAAACTGTGGATGAAAATCCTTATCGGCATGGTCATCGGCGTGCTCTTCGGACTCGTCTTCCCCACCCTGACCCCGTATGTCGAGCCGCTTGGCACCCTGTTTCTCAAAGGCATCAAACTGCTCATCGTGCCCCTTGTCTTTGCCTCGCTGGTTTCGGGCATGACCAGCATGAGCGACCTGAAAAAACTGGGGCGCATCAGCGCCAAGACATTTCTGACCTATTTTGTGACCACGGCCTTTGCCGTGTCCATCGGCCTGACCATTGCCAATCTGGCCGCGCCGGGCGCAGGCCTGCACCTGCACGCCGCCGAGACAGCCGCCGCCAAGGACGCCCCCTCCATTGTGGACACCCTGCTGGACGTGGTGCCCACCAATCCGCTGGAAGCCATGGTGCAGGGCAATATTTTGCAGATTATCGCCTTTGCGGTGCTGCTTGGCGTGTCCATGAACATTGCCGGGGACAAGGCCGCGCCGGTCCGCAGGTTCTGCCATTCTCTTGCGGACATCATGTACACCATGACCTCCATCGTCATCGCCTTTGCCCCGGTTGGCGTCTTTGCCCTGATGGCCAAGGTGGTGGCGCAGTACGGCGTGGACACCCTGCTCCCGCTGGCGAAAATCATCCTGCTGATGTTCGCCGGGAGCCTTGTCCACATCCTCGTCGTGTACGGCGGGGGCGTGGCGCTGGTGGCGCGCCTGAATCCCCTGCGCTTCTTCCGCGGCATTCTGGACGCCCAGCTTGTGGGCTTTTCCACCAGCAGCAGTTCCGGCACCCTGCCCGCCACCATCCGGTGTACGGAGCAGAACCTTGGCGTGTCCAAGCCCATTGCCAGCTTCATCCTGCCGCTGGGGGCCACCATCAATATGGACGGCACCGCCATCTATCAGGGCATCTGCGCCGTGTTTGTGGCGCAGGCCTACGGGGTGGACCTCACCGCCGCCAACTACGCCACCATAGTGCTGACGGCCACGCTGGCCTCCATTGGCACGGCGGGCATTCCGGGCGCCGGGCTTATCATGCTGTCCCTTATCCTCTCCGCCCTCGGGCTGCCCATGGAGGGCCTCGCCCTCATCGCCGGGATTGACCGCATTTTGGACATGGCCCGCACCACCGTAAACATCAGCGGCGACGCCATGACCTCCCTCATCGTGGCGCGCAGCGAAAATGAAGTGGACCTTTCCACCTACGCCGGGGCGACCTCTTCCGGCGTGCAGGTGGCAGCCCAGTCCTCGGACTGATTTCCGGGAGCACCTTCAAGCCCTCCAATGCGGAAACACCCATGCCCGGTGCATACTCCCTGACGCGGCGCGCTGTGCGCCGCACACCGGGCATCCGCTTCTCCCCTCCCGGAACCAGACGCGCCCCGGCCCCAATCCCCGGGGCGCTCTTTTCCCCCCCCCACAACGCAGAAGGCCCGCCGGATAACTCCGGCGGGCCTTCTGCACATGGGCGCGGCATTACGCCTCCACATCATCACGCGCGGCGCACAGCTCCCGCGCAAAGCAGGGCCAATCCGCCGCTGGCGGCGTGGTAAAGGCCATGACCTCCTTGGTCTTTGGATGCGTAAAGCGCAGGTACTCTGCATGCAGCTTCAACTGCCCCGGCCCCGTCCCGCGGCCGTACAGCCTGTCGCCCACAATGGGCAGACCAAGGCCAAGGGGATGCGCGGCGTGCACGCGAAGCTGGTGCGTGCGTCCGGTCTTGGGGGTAAACTCCACCAGCGTCAGCCCGTCCTGCACGCCAAGGCGCCGCCACAGTGTGCGCGAGGCCTTGCCATGCAGCGGGTCGTACACCTGATAGGGCCGGT
>NZ_JBUDSW010000139.1:0-9246 GCF_054921475.1 Desulfobaculum sp.
AGGGCCTCGCGCTCCAGCCCGGCAGGCGAAGTCAGCAGGCCATACAGCCCCACCTCCGCGCCCTGCACCTGCCCAAGAAGCACATGCGCGGGCCGCTCGGCGTCCAGCACCATGCTCATGGTGGCATGGGCCTGAATGGCCTCAAAAAACCGCAGCGTCAGGGAGTGGAACAAGAGGGCCAACGGCGGCGCACCAGCGATGTCCGGCGCGCTGGGCACCAGCATGCGCGTCAGCTCCGGGGCGAGGTGCTCATGCCAGCGGCTGGCAAGGGAGCGGGCAAGGTCGCACTGCGGCTCCTTGAGCATGGCGGAAGCCTTGTCCCCGTAGGGCGCATAACCAATTCCCGCCATGCCGAGAGCGTGGCGCGCACTGGCCGACAGCGCCACCACACACCCTTCCGCCGCGTGCGTGCGCGCCCACAACGCATCACGCGCATCCGCCACAAAGAGCATGGTCTTCATGCGCCGCCCTCCCGCAGCGCGCACCTGTCCCACGCATCAAAACGCGCATCCACCTGCGGATGCTCCGCAAAGAAGGCAAGGGCCATACGCATGCGTTCGTCTTGCTCCTCCGCCGTCTGGTGGGGGATTTGCATACGCGCCACCCGCGTCCGCGGGTGCAGGTCAAAGCGGTGCACCGCCACGCGGTGGAAATGTTCAGCGACAAACTCCAGCGTCTCTGCCAATTCATCCGCCGTTTCCGTGGGCAGGCCAACGATGATGTCCGTGCGCAGGCGTAGAGCAGGATTGCCGCCACGCATGCGCATCAGGAAAGGCGACAGCCCGCGCACAAAAGGATCGCGCCGCATAAGGCGCAACAGGCGCTCGCTGGTGGTCTGGATGGGTACCTTCACATTGGTGATGCGCGGGTGGGTCAGGGCGTCTGCAAGCACCTGCCCGTACACACGAAACCACTTGGGCGCGATGTTCCCAAACTGCAACTGCGCCTGCGGCGCGGCGGCCAGCAGCGCGTGCACAAGCTCTGGGAAGGCCCGCGCAGGGACCATATCCACACCCCATGACCCGCTATCGTTGCCGTCGATGTAAAAACTCCGCGCCCCGGCTGCGGCGTCTCGCTCCACAAGGGCGACAATGTCCTCAAGGGGGCGGCTCGTGGCCGAACCAATGCCGATTTTATGCGGGCAATAGGCGCAGTGCTCGGTGCATCCCTCCTGCACCACCACATAGCGGCGCGTCGGGTCCGGGTCGGCCGTGTCCTCGGGGCGGAAGGCGCTCTCGTCCGGCAGGTCCGCAAAGGGCACCGTCACCTCATCCACCAGCCCTTCCGCGCGCTCGGGATGCCGGGACGGTATGGTGATGACGTCCGGCGGCGCCTCTGCGGCGTAGAAGGCCGGGTCCACCTTGGGCAGGCACCCGTACACTACCACCCGCCGCCCTGCCGCGCGCAGCGGCCCCATGCGCTCGCGGAACATGTCGAATGACGCCAAAAACCCCGCGCACGCACCGATGAGCACCACGTCCGCCGCGTCCATGTCCGGCACCTCGCGCCAGCCATTGAGGCTCAAAAAGCGCGCAATCTTCCGCAGATGCAGCAGATAGGACGGACACATGGTGCTCTGCCACACGGCAAATGTCGTCTCGCGCCCGGTCATAGCGCCTCCACAGGCCGCCGCGCCACCACCCACATGTGCGAGGACAGCCCGTTTTCCGCCAAAAAATGCTGAAACGACCCGCCAAGGGCGTCCCATTCGTCAAGGAGCACACGGCGCAGGAAGGGCTGGCCGGACAGGTCCACCTCCCCGGCACGGGCCGCCTTGCGCACCAGTTCGGCGTCCAGTTCGCCGGGGGTGGCGACCTCCTCCACCGTCAACCCGCACGCCGTGACCAGCGCGGGCAGGGACGTGGTGGTAAACAGATTCAGGTGCTGATGGTTCACGGAGTTTGACGCCTCGCCAAGGTGGACAATGTCAAAGCCCTCGGCATTGGGACAGGTGAGGACGAGCAGCCCCCCCGGACGCAGCACCCGCGCGCAGGCCCGCACAAAGCCCTCCACACTAAACAGATGCTCCACACACTCAAAGCTGACCACAACGTCCGCCGCATCCGCGCCAAGGTCCACCTGCTCCACTGACGCCTCGCACACAGTGAACCCACGCTCGCGGCAGGTTTCGGCCAGCCACGGCGTTGCTTCCACGGCGGACACCGCGGCAAAGCGCGGCATACTGCGCGCCTCCTCCAAAAAGAGCCCAAAGCCCGGCCCCACCTCCACAAGGCGAAGCCCCTCCCCAAGGCCAAAGCGCATGCACAGCGCGTCCAGCCGCCGGGCGCGCGGAGCAAACAGCCGTTCGCGCCGCGCCTTTTCTGAGGCGGGAAACAGTCTGTCGTTCTGAAAGCGGTACGAGGCGGAGCGCGCATAAAAGGCGGACAGCACCTCCGGCGTGGGCCGCGGGGACACGTACACCGTGCCGCAGTTGGCGCACCGCCCCCAGCGCATCCCCTGCTTGGCGTACAGGGGCCGGGCGTCATCCGCCGCGCAGGCCGGACAGGGCACCTGGACAAAGGACGCCGAGCGCGCGGACAGCCACGCCACATCCTCGGCCACGCTGGCGTGGAAGTCCTCCATCAGGGCGTCCGGGCGGATGTCGTTTTCCTTCAGCGTCATACGCCGTCCCCTCCGCCGTTATCGATCCAAATGGCCTTCACCATGGCAAACCCCTCGGCGTAGGCGACGCCGCTGCGCGCCCCGGTGCGGGCGTTTTCGCCCTTGAAAAAGGCTATCCACTCCTCGCCGCGCTTGGCGACCTCCGAGGCATGGGCGCGGATGGCCTCCACCTTGCGGTCCATAAAGTTCGAGATGTCCACGCAGTAGTTTTCTGTGAAAACGTCGGGGCTTTGGTACCAATTGCTGCGGTACATGAAGAGGTTGTGCACCTTGCGCCCGGCGGTGATGGACGCCGCACCGGCGGCGGCGTGGTCCTGATGCACATCGCGGTTCCAGTGGGTGTAGATGGTGTCCACCCCGCGCTCATCGATAATGGCGTCAATGTGCTGGATGAGTTCGTCGCAGTAGTGCAGGCGCTTGTTTTCATAGGGCAGGGCCACAAGCTCGGCCCCGATGATGGCCGCGCCGCGCTCCCCCTCCTGCCGGGCAAGCTCCGCTGGGCGTTCCCAGTGGTCCTTGTCCACCGTGTAGGCGGAATGGGTCAGCACCAGCATGGTCACCCGGTGCCCGGCCTGCACATGCCGAAGCAGTGTTCCGGCGCACCCCAGCTCAATATCGTCAAAGTGCGCGCCAATGGCGAGGATGCTACGCACGCCCGTCCCCCTCTGTTTCCCGGACCCGCCCCCGCCAGCGAAACCCCACAGCGGGCAGGGTGCCGGATTCCACAAGAAACCTGTCCAAAAGCCGAATATGCCGGGCAAGGCGGACCTCGTCCTCCGGGGCGGCGCAACGCAGGCCGCCTATGATGCCCGCATAAAACGCGCCCTCCCACTCATGGTCCACGGTGTCGAAGGTCTGTTCCATGGCGGCAAGCATGCCCTCATGCGTGGCGGCAAGGTCATTGGGGGACTGCACGGGATTCCCCCCCTCGTCCTCGTAGCGCCCGCGCCGCAGGCACACGTCCAGCCGCTCCTGCAATTCCCGCTCGCTGGCTAAGAGGGGCGCGGCCTCGTAATACAGCCCGCCAGCGGAAAGCAGCGTCTCCACCAGCAGCCACACAGCGGCGGACGGGGCCGTCATGCGCTCGCGGCACGGCTCCATCACCACCACCTGCCCGCGCTCGCCAAGGAGCGCCTGCGCGCGGCGTGCGGCCTGCTGCTGCGCCGAAAAATGATGCAGGGCGTTGTTGAACACCACCACGTCAAAGCCGTCTCCCGCGTCCAGCGTCAGGTAGTCTCCGGCCACGTAGACCACGCGCCCCTCCTGTGGCGGATTCTCCGCCGCGGTGCGCCGCGCGACGTCAAGGCACTCCTGCGAGATATCAAGGCCCACCACGTCGTGCCCCGCACGCGCCAGCTCAAGGCTTAGGTAGCCCGGACCGCACCCCACTTCCAAAATCCGCAAGCCCGGCGCAAGGCGCGCGGCCAACCACCGGAAGCGCTCGCCGTAGACGAGGTCGATAAAGCCCCGGTCCCGCCACGGGTTGTTGCGGAACCACTCGCACCGCCCGCAGTGGCGCAGGTCCGGAACATGCCCCGCATCCACGCGCTGGCGGATTTGGCTGTCAAAGGCCGCGGCTTCGGCGTCCATGTCATGCCGTGTCATGGGCATCCTCCATGGCGTCGTCTTCGGACTCAACAGGCATCATGGGGGTGGAACAGCGCGAGCACAGGTCAATTTCGCGGATGCGTCCGGCCTTTTGCAGGTCGCGGTAGCGCTGCATCACCGGGCCGGTCCATGCCTCCTCCAGCGTCATATCGCCAAGGGTGCCCAGCACCACCTCGTCGGCGTCGTCGAGGTGGCAAAACTTGATGCCGCCCTCATGGGTCACCGCAAGGCGCTGCCACGGCTTCTCGCACACAAAGTCCGCCTTGTAGGCCACCTTGTGGCGGTAACGGTCCTTCTCATCCCACTGAAAGTAATTGATATATTCAAGGAACCCCATGCCATCCACCACGTCCTGCCACATGCGCACCATGGCCTCACGTTCGCCAGCGTTTTCCTTCATGAGCACCATGTTGATGCGGATGAACGGGGTCAGACTGCCGCGCCGGGCCTTCAGCTCCGCCATGCCGCGGATATTCGCCGTCACCCGGTCATAGCTGGAACCGACGCGCAGGGCCTCGTAGTGCGCCTTGTCCGGCGAATCAAAAGAGATAATGAGCTTGGTCAGCCCCGCATCCAGCAGACGCTCCGCCATGGCGGCGTCAAGGTGCAGGGCCGAGGTATGCAGCATCACGTCAAGGATGCCGCGCTCGCGGGCATAGGCCACCATGCGCGGCAAATCGCGGTGCAGAAGCGGTTCGCCGCTGGCGTTGAGGTTGACGGCGTACAGGCCCTTGGCCGCGCCCTCGTCGATGGCGCGGGCGTAGACGTCAAAGGGCATGAAGAAGGTGGGCGGCAGCATGCCGCGCCGGGCCATCTGCGTGCGCGGGCAAAAGGTGCACGACAGGGTGCACAGGTTGGTGAGGTCAAAGTCGAGGTGCATGGGAAAGGGCCGCAGCTCCCGCCCCGCGGAGTAGCGCAGCCAGTCGCGGCGGTAGGCCATGAATTCCGGCCCCATATCCCGCTCCCACGTGGTGTTGAAATCGAGGAACTGGCAGCAGACGTTGCAGTCGCGCTCGGTCTTGTGCGTTAGTCCCGCATCCTGTTTGGGCATGGTGTCTCCTCCTGCGTCGCCCCCGGATGCGCGGCGTTGCCGCGCAGGATGGCAAGGGCGTGCGGACCATGGTTGAACAGCGCATCAAGTACGGACATTCCCGGCTCAAACCCGGCAAAGGCCTGCGTGTAAGGCCGGCACTGGTAACGCACGGTCTGGACGCCTATGCCGCTGGCGGCAAACTGGTCCATATCCATGTAGTCCGGCCCGGAAACGCCGCAGACGTACGTGCTGGCATGCATATGACGGCAGATGTCGTGGAGGAGTTCTGTGGAGGAGGTCGAGAACGGCGGCAGCGTCGAGGCGCGCACAGTGCGCCCCGCAAGGCCAAGGTACTGCCGGACAAACTCGATGAGGTCGATATTCAGGTCGCACAAGAGGGTCCGCCGTGATTGGACGATATCACGCACCGCACAAAAAATCTCATGGAAAAACGGGGTGGCGGCATAGTTGTGCCGCAGCGCGCCAAGGTATTTGCGCCGCCACGGCGCGTCGTCGCACAGGGCAACGTCCGCAATGCGCTGGGTAAAGCGTCCGCGCGTGAGGACGGGCACCGTCACCCACTGCCAGCCCGTGGCCGTGCGGATGCGGTTGCGGTTCTCAAAGTAGCGCTTCTTGAACTGCACCGTGTCGAAGTAGACCGTGACATCGCACAGGTCCATTTTATGGAAGAACCCAAGCCACGGCGCATGCTCCGGCTGCTGGATGGACAGGGTCAGGCCCATGCCGCCCCCTCCCGCGCTGCGGCCACCACATCAGCAAGGGTGTAAGGCTCGGGCCGCCCCATGGCGGCCAAGCGCTCGTGCAGGGCGCGGATACGCGCCAGGTCGCGGGCGGTGTCCACGGTCAGGCGCAGGTCCGGCATGCGGCAGGCCTCCGGCGCGGGCAGAATGCGCGTTCGAAAGTCCTGCGGGTGGCGGAACACGTATTCGTTCACATGCTCGCGGTCGAGGGCGCGCGTGGCGCGCCGCCGCAGGGTCAGCAGCGCGCTCATGGCGTACACTTCCACCCCCGCCCCGTCCGGTATGCCGCTGCCGGACTCGTTGCGGTTGGAGGTATAGTCCAGCCCCTCGGCGCAGTGCGCCGCCAGCACCTGCGTGGCAAGTTCCGGGCAGACCAGCGGATTATCGCAGGTGACGCGCATCAACGTCGTCAGACCGTATTCCTCACCCGCGCGGGCAAGGCGCTCCAGCACGTCATCCTCCGGCCCGCGCGCCACATCCACACCAAGAGCGCGCGCCGCCTCGGCCAGCCTGTCGTCACGCGGCCCATGGGGCACGGCCACCACCAGCGCCTGCGCCCCGCGCACATGGCGCAGGCGCAGGACCACCCGCTCAAGGAGCGTTCTGCCGCAGATGTCCATCAACACCTTTCCCGGCAGGCGGCTGGAGCCCATGCGGGCCTGCACCACTATTCCGGCGCGGCTACGAGGCATGGGCGTCCACCAACTGCGTCAGGGCTTCCAGCACGCGCGCCGCGCCGCGCCCGTCCACGGCCAGCCGCCCCTGCTCCGAGGCAAGGCGCAGCCACGCGGTGTCCGCAAGGCACTGGCCAATAAGCTCCGCCGCCACCTCGGGCGGGGTGTCCGCCCCGCGGCCGTGCAGGCGCGCAAAGCCTGCGGCCTCGGCGGCCTCGCCGCGTTCATACTCGTGCGGGTCCTCCCAAAAGACGAGGGACGGGGTGCCGCAGCACGCGGCCTCAAACATCGTGTTGCCGCCAGCGGAAATGAGCACGTCCGCACGCAGCAGGTGCTCCCACATGTCCGGCACATCCACCAGCACCTCATGGCTGTAGCCTGCGTCCTCCAGCAGGCGTTCAAGGGACGCGGCGTAGGTAAACGCTGGCCCGCACACAAAGTGCACACTGCCGATGCGCTGTGGATGCTCCCGCGCCAACAGCCCAAGGGCGCGGGCAATGACCAGCGTCGCGCCAGAGCGGTCCACCCCGCCCATGCTGACCACAATGCGCCGCGCCGTTATAAGCTCGCCGCGCTCACGGTCATGCATCTCCTCAAACTCCGGGCCCATGATGAGGTACTGCGTCCCGGCCAGCACGGCGCGGTAGCCGTCCGGCAAGCGGTGCCAGCGGCGCACCGGGGTGGGATTCACCACCACGTCTGCCCCGGGGCGGCCCTCGCCGAACTCCTCCACAGCGCAGGTCACAAACCCCGCCGCCGACAGCGGCGTAAAGTCAAAGGCCTCGGGCGTTCGCACATCCACGATGGCGATGTCCGGCCCGTTGCCGCCAAGGGCGCGCAGGGCGCGGACGTCCGGGGTATATTCCGCCGCGCTGATGCCGCGCCGCCGCAGGGTACTGGCGGCAAGGTCGCCAATGCCCAGCATCTGCGTGGGCAGCCCCATCCTGCGCCCGGCCTCGGCAACGGCCAGCATGGTGAACACATGTCCAAGCCCTATCCGCCGATGTCCTTCCGCAACGAGTACGAGCGTCATGGGACCTCCCGCTGTGGTTCATTGGGCACGATGCCCACGTGGTCTGCCTCAAGGGGCGTTTCGGCCGGAATGTCGCAGGTGGCGCGCATGCCCACCACCCGCGGCAGGTACTTGGGCGGCAGGCCGTAGCCGGGGCGGCGCACGTCCACATCAGCCTCGCCAAGGGTCTCCCCGGCCTTTACATCGCGCATGACCACCACGCTGACCTTGTTGGTGCGCATGTTGCGCTCCTCCGCCGGGGTGGGGCGCTTTATCCCGTCCCCCAGCGCGGGGAGCACGTGGCGGGAATAGCTCACCAGCCGCCGGAACTCCGCTTCGTCGGAGGACAGCGCGCGGTCCGAGCCTTCGGTGTTGCCTTCGCACCAGTAGTGGCGCTCAATCATATCCGCGCCAAGGGCCACCGCCGCGCGCGAGCACCCAATGCCCACGGTATGGTCCGAGAACCCCGTCGGCAGGCCAAAGGCGGCCTTCATGGCGACCATGGCGCGCAGGTTTTGTTCCTCGGGCCGGGCGGGATAGTTGGAGACGCAGTGAAAGAGGAGCAGCTTGTCGTTGCCGCGCGCCAGTATGGCCTCCACGGACTCGCGCACCTCCTGCAGGGTGCACATGCCGGTGGACAGAAAAATGGGTTTGCCCGTATCCGCCACAATTTCCAGCAGCGGAATATGCGTGGCAAGGTCGGAGCCGATTTTGTAGGCGGGCATGTCCAGCTTTTCCATGAGTTCCAAGTCGCGGATATGGCTGGGCGCGGAGAACACCGTCACCCCCCGCTTGCGGCAATGCTCCACAAGGTGGCGCTGCACGGACGGGGGCGTGCAGTTTTCGGCAAACACCTCATACTGCGAGCGCTGGCCCACGGTGCTCATGTTGAAGAGATTGTCACGCGTGGTGATGGTCTCCGGGTCAAGGGTCTGGAACTTCACGGCGTTTGCTCCGGCGCGCACGGCGGAATCCACAATGCGCTCGGCCTCGGCCTCGCCCGCGAAGTTTCCGGCCACCTCGGCCATGAAATAGACCTCCCTGCCGGTTCCGATGGTGAATCCGTCGAGTTCAACTGTCCGAGACATGGCAACACTCCTGAAGGTTCGCCGGTAGCCGGGGCTACACGGTATCCATAAAGGTCTTTTCCACCCGGGAGAACAGGGCCAGCCCGCAAACCAGCACCAGCGCCGACGCCCCGGCCGAATAGGCCAGCCGCGCCCACGTAAACGCCCCCTGCCCCAAGAAGACATAGCGGAAGGCCTCCACCACCTCGGTCATGGGATTGGCGAGCACCAGCAGGCGGTAGTCCTCCGGCACGGAGGACAGCGGATAGATAATCGGCGTCAGATACATGAGCAGCTGCACCCCAAAGCCGATGAGAAAGCGTAAATCGCGGTAGCGCGTGGTCAGGGACGATACAAGGATGCCCCCGCCAAGGCCCAGCGCGGCCATAATCGCCACCAAAAGGGGCACCACGGCCACGGCGGCGCCCGGACGGACACTGACCTCACCGGACGCATAAAACGCGTACAG
>NZ_JBUDSW010000140.1:0-9213 GCF_054921475.1 Desulfobaculum sp.
GCTCTTCGCTCTTACACCAGCTCTTCCGCCGCACTTTCGGCGGCGGCACTAGGCTGTGGCACCCCGCCGCCCATATCGAGAATAGCGGCGGCATAGGTGGAGCGGACGGCGTCCATGTAGGCGGGGTCGACGGGGCCGCGGGCGGTGACAACTTTGGAGAAGCGCTTGGGGATGCGCACGGTTCTGGGGTCGTAGCCGGACTGCAGGCGCAGCTTCCAGCGATGGCGCTGCACGGCGTCGGCGGCGGCGTCGAGACTATCAGCGGTGGCGTCATAGCCAAGCAGACGCATGCAGTCGGCGAAGACGTCGGCGGTGTAGATTTTTCGGCCGAACATGCAGCCGACCATGCAGTTGACGAGCGTCCTGCGGCGTTCGTCGGCCATAAGGACGTCAACGGCGGCCTTGGCATCGCGCTCAAAGTGCTCGTAGTCGTAGCAGTAGCAGAGATTGTCGAGGTGCGAATGCCGAAAATTGAGGGCCTGCGCGGCAAAGAACACCTCGCCTGTGGCGTAGCCGGACATTTCCTGCCCCAGAACGCAGGCAAAATCCCCGCCGCCGTAGACAGCGGCGGCATGGGCGGCGCCGCGCGCGAGCACGCGGTAGAACTCATTGTAGGCGCAGCCGAGCATGGCGATGGCCTCGGCGTAGGCCGGGGCGTTGCCAAAGGCGAGGGGCACCACGGTCTGCGTGGCGGAGATGAGGCCTTGTTCCGTGGCCTCGGTGGCCCAGGCCAGACAGCCGCCCGTGCTCATGATGTCCAGCCCCTGCCGCTCCACGGACAAAATCAGCCCCATAACGGCGTGCGGGTCGGTAATGCCCAGCATGGAGCCAAGGGCAAAAATATGCTCGTAGTCGTAGCTAATGGACTGCGGATCCGTTAGCGCGCCATTGAAGGGTGTGGTGACGCGCCCGAGATGAATACAGGCGGCGGTGCACCCGGCGCAGGAGCGCTTACTCACGCAAATGTCGCGCAAAAAGGCCTCGCCGGAAATATGCTCGGCTCCGGTGTCCGTGCTGTCCTCAAGGTTCCGCCACGGGAGCGCGCCAAGGGCGTTGATGGACTCCACGATGCCTGCGGTGCCGGGACCGCGGTACTTGCTGGTGGCTTGCGAGGTCGCGCACTCGCGGCTGAGGCGGGCGAAGACGGCTTTGTACTCGGCGCTGGCGGGCTTGGACACGCGGCGCGCACCGACCACGGCGATGGCTTTGACGCCTTTGAGGGCGAGGGCGCGCCCGGCTCCCATGCGCCCAAAGTGGCGATAGGTGTCCACGGTGGCGCAGGCGTAGGTGCACCCGGTCTCAGCCGCGGGACCGATGCAGCATATGGACGCGCGCTGGGCGTCCGCGCCAAGGCGGGCCTTGACGGCGTGCTCCGTGGCGAAGGTATCCAGCCCTGCAAGCTCGGGAGCGGGCACAACGCGGCAGCCCTCCGGGTCGATGCGCAGCATCACGGGGCCTTCGGCAACGCCGCGCAGTTCAATGGCGTCCCATCCGGCGCGGGCCATGCACATACCCAGCCGCCCCCCGGCGTGGGATTCCGTGTACTGGCCGTGATAGGGCGACATGAAGCCGCAGACGACCTTGGTCATCATGGGAAAGCGCCCGGTCAGCGGGCCAATAGCGAAGATAAGGGGCTGGTCCGGATGCCGCGCGGGCTGGTCCATACATCCGTGCTGCGAAAAGATGGCCGCCGCAAGCCCGCTGCCGCCCAGATGTACGGCAACGTCATGCGCAATATCACACGCAAACGTCCCCTGCGTGAGGGAGACATTTAGGATGCGAAACTGCTGTCGCGGATGAAACGTGGTGTTTGACACGGATGGAGCGGCCTCAAGGTTGGGGAAAATGGGGGTGCACCGGGAATGCACAAGAAGCGGAAATGGTTTTCCCCGAGAACGCTCATGCTGTCAATATACAAAAAGACGGCTAATGATACCGCAAATTTTCCATATGTGCCTGATAATAGCTAACTTTTGACTGCTGCCGAACCCCCGCGGAGGCCACGCCGGGCTTGACAAACAGGGTAATTCATTGTCTGTAGCCTTGCCCCGCCGGGGGGGAGTACCGCGCGGGAGACCAATTCCGATCGGGAGGAGCGAAACGTCATGAAACTGTATCACAAGATTGTCCTTGGCCTTGCACTGGGCCTTGGGGCGGGCCTTATTTTTGGAGAGGACGCCACCGTCCTTAAGCCCATCGGCGACATCTTCATCCGGTGTCTGAAACTCATCGTGATGCCCCTCATCCTCGCCACGCTGGTCAACGGCGTCGCAAGCGCGGGCAACATCAAAAAAGTTGGGCGCGTTGGCGTCAAAACCCTCATCTATTTCATTTTCACCACTGCCATTGCCGTGAGCATCGGCCTGCTGGTCGCCAACCTGATGCACCCCGGTGCCGGGCTGACCATCGGCTCCGTAGACAGCATCAAAAAGGCAGAGGCCGTCACCCTGTCCGGCATGCTGGTGAATATGGTGCCGACCAACCCCATCGCCGCTTTGGCAGACGGCAAGGCGCTGCAGGTCATCGTCTTTGCGCTGCTGTTTGGCGCGGCCCTGTCCGCCAGTGGCGAAAAAGGCCGCCCGGTCGCGAATTTCTTCCAGTCCCTTGCTGATGTCATGCTCAAGCTGACGGACATCATCATCAACATGGCCCCCATCGGCATCTTCGCCCTCATCGCGTGGACCGCGGGCAAGTACGGCGCAGACATCCTGCTGCCGCTGGTGAAGATCATCCTTGCTGTGGCGACGGCGTGCTTCCTGCACATTCTCGTTTCCTACAGCGCCATCGTGGGCCTTGTCGCGCGCATCTCTCCCATCCAGTTCCTCAAAAAGGTTCTGGAGCCTGCGCTGGTCGCCATCTCCACGTGCAGCTCCGCCGCGGCATTCCCCTTCTCCATGCGCGCCCAGAAACAGCTTGGCGTGCCGGAGAAGATTTCCGGCTTCACCCTGCCGCTGGCTTTGACCATCAATATGGACGGCACGGCCATGTATCAGGCCGTTGGCGCCATCTTCGTGGCCGACGCCTGCGGCGTGCACCTGACTGTGGTCCAGCAGGCCACGGTTGTGCTCACCGCCGTGCTGGCCTCCGTCGGCACCGCCGGCATCCCCGGCAGCGGCCTTATCATGCTGACCCTCGTGCTGCAGTCCGTTGGTCTGCCGCTGGAAGGCATCGCCATTGTGGCGGGCATTGACCGCGTGCTGGACATGTTCCGCACCCTCGCCAACGTTGTGGGCGACAACACCGCCGGTGTGGTCATTGCCTCTCTGGAGGGCGACCTGGACCGCGAGATGTCGCGCACGCCACTTGACCAGCTTGAAGAAGAACCCGTGGTGGCCGAAGCCTAAACGCCACACGGTCTTTTCTCGGATACTCCAGCGCCCCCGCCACACGGTGGGGGCGCTTTTTCTTTGGCATTGGTCAGCTGAACAAGAAATTCACTGCCGCCGCTTTACAGCGCGCGCAATTTCCCCTAGCGTCAGTCTCACGAGCTAGGGGGGCCGCGTTAGGCGGCTGAGATGGAACCGCGTTCCGACCCTTTGAACCTGACGCAGCTTACACTGCCGGAGGGAAGCCGGTCATCGTTTGCACACCACTCGACGTCCGCCTCCCGGCGGACGTTTTTTTTTGCGCCACTGCTCGTATATATCTGCGTACCGGGCTTCTTGCACCGGTCCTCAGACGCTAGGGGGGCTCCTGACGGGGCTGAGATGGGAAACACAGGCGTTTTCCGACCCTTAGAACCTGATGCGGTTCATACCGCCGGAGGGAAGCGTCAGCCAGCATCACCGATGCAGACAGGCCTCCCCCCGTGGGAGGCTTGTCTGCTGTTCACGGGGCGTCTGTCTCCGGGCGTCACACTCCCTCCCTTCTGCACTCGCGGCCACCGGACAACGTGGGAAAAGCGCCGAAGCACCGCTTCGGTCCACGGCCGGTACTCACAACCCGAAACGGGAAGGGAACACATGACCATCACACTCAACGGACAATCCACCCCCTGCGCGGATGGGTCCACCATTCTCAGCCTGCTGACGGAACGCGGCCTTGCGCCCGAAACCGTCGTTGTGGAGCTGAACAGGACCATTATCCCGGGTGAGAACTACGCCAGCACAGCCCTCGCCGACGGCGACCACATGGAAGTGCTGCGCTTTGTCGGAGGAGGATGAAGACAATGACGGAGACACTGACCATCGGCGGCGTTCAGCTTGAGAGCCGTCTGTTCATCGGCACAGGAAAATATGGCGACGACGCCCTTATCCCCGAGGTCGCCGCGGCGTCCGGCGCAAGCGTCATCACCGTAGCGCTTCGGCGCGTGGACTTTGGCGCGGGCACCGGCAACGTCATGGACCACATCCCCAGCACCATGCAGCTGCTGCCCAACACCTCCGGCGCGCGAAACGCCGACGAGGCCGTGCGCATCGCCCACCTTGCGCGCGCCGCAGGCTGTGGCGACTGGATCAAGATTGAAGTCATCTCCGACAGCCGCAACCTGCTGCCCGATGGCTACGAAACAGCCCGCGCCACGGAGCGCCTCGTCAAGGACGGCTTTACCGTGCTGCCCTACATGAACCCGGACCTCTACGTTGCGCGCGACCTTGTGAGCGCGGGCGCGGCGGCGGTAATGCCCCTTGGCGCGCCCATCGGCACCAACCGCGGCCTGCAAACGCGCGAGATGATCGGCATCCTCATCGAGGAAATTGACCTGCCCATCGTCGTGGACGCCGGCCTCGGCAAGCCATCCCACGCCTGCGAAGCCATGGAAATGGGCGCGGACGCCTGCCTTGTGAATACGGGCATCGCCTCCAGCGCCAACCCCGTCATGATGGCCCGCGCCTTTGGCGAGGCCGTGCGCGCCGGACGCGCCGCCTACCTTGCCGGACAGGGCGCGCTGCGCGAAACCGCCACGGCCTCCTCACCGCTGACCGGATTTCTGGAGGGCTAGCCATGTCCTTTGCCGAAATCTGCCAACGCGCGCAGGACGCCGAGCTGGAAGCCACCTTTGCGGCCACGGACGAAGACCATATCCGGCGCATCCTTGCCAAGCAGACCATCATGGCCGAGGACTACCTCGCCCTGCTTTCCCCCGCGGCCAGCGGCCTGCTGGAGGATATGGCCCGCAAGGCCCAAAGCATCACCCAGCGGCACTTTGGGCGGACCGTCCAAATCTTCACCCCGCTCTACCTGTCCAACTTCTGCGCCAACCACTGCGTCTATTGCGGATTCAACGCCAAAACCGGCATCCACCGCCGCAGGCTGACGCTGGATGAGGTCCGCGCCGAGGGCGAGGCCATTGCGGCCACGGGCCAGCGCCAACTGCTCATCCTCACCGGTGAATCCCCGGCCAAGGCTGGCGTGGACTACCTTGAGGACTGTACGCGCATCCTGCGCGACATCTTCCCGTCCGTCGCCATTGAGGTCTACGCCCTGACGGATGACGAATATTCCCGCCTCGCCGCCGCTGGCGTAGATGGCCTGACCATGTTTCAGGAAACCTACGACCAAACCCTCTACGAGCGCCTGCACCCCGCCGGTCCCAAGCGCGACTTCAGCTTCCGCCTGGACGCGCCGGAGCGCGGATGCCGCGCAGGCCTGCGCGTGGTGAACATCGGCGCGCTCCTCGGCCTTGCCGCAGACTGGCGGCGCGAGGCCTACACCACGGGCCTGCACGCCCAATACCTCCAACGCGGGTATCCGGGGACGGACATTGCCATCTCCCTGCCACGCATGCGCCCCCACGCCGGAGCCTACCAGCCCGCCAGCAAAGTAGGCGACGCCGAGCTTGTGCAGATAATGCTGGCCCAGCGCATCTTCCTGCCCTCCGTCGGCATCACGGTCTCCACGCGCGAGACGCCGGAGTTCCGCGACAACATCCTGCCCCTTGGTGTCACCAAGATGAGCGCCGGGGTCAGCACAGCCGTAGGCGGCCACGCCGAAGGTGACGACGCCAAGGAGACCGGTCAGTTCGAGATTTCCGACGACCGCAGCCTTGATGAATTCACGGCCATGCTCCGCGCGCGCGGCTACCAGCCCGTTTTTAAGGACTGGGAACCCATCGCCGCGCCAAGCCAAAGGCGGTGGTCCGCATGAACCACACCCTGCACGGCATCGCCAGCCACATCGGCGCCACCGCCCTCGCCCGCCTCTACCGGGTGCGCGTCGGCATCGCCGGATGCGGCGGACTCGGCTCCAACTGCGCCATGCACCTTGTGCGCAGCGATTTCGCCTCCCTTGTGCTGTGCGACCATGACAGCGTGGAAGCCTCCAACCTCAACCGGCAGTTCTTCTTCGCGCGGCAGATTGGCCAGCCCAAGACCCACGCGCTGGCCGAAAACCTCCGCGCCATCAATCCGGAACTGCACCTGCGGCTGGAGCACCGCGCCCTTGCCCCCCACACTGCCGCCGAGGTCTTTGCGGACTGCGACGCCGTTGTGGAGTGCCTTGACGATGCCGCGGCCAAGGCCATGCTGGCCGAAACCCTGCTGCCACGCGGCGTCTTCTATGTCGGCGCCAGCGGCATTGCCGGGTGCGGCGATAACGACGCCATCGTCATCCGCACCGTGCGCCCGGACCTGCACATCGTCGGCGACGGCGGCGACGAAGCCGGACCAGACGCCCCGCCCCTGTCGCCGGGCGTCGGCATCGCCGCAGCCAAACAGGCGGGCCTCGTTCTCGCCCATTTCCTTAAGGAGCATGCATGACACGCCCCATCACCCGAAGCACCATTCTGGACACGGACCTCTACTGCCTCACAGCAGAAAAGTTCTCCGGCGGACGCAGCACTATCGACGTGGTGCGGGACATGCTGGCCGCCGGCGTCAGCCTCGTCCAGTACCGCGAAAAGTCCAAATCCATGCGCGACAAGTACGAAGAATGCCTCGCCCTGCGCCAAATAACGCGCGAAGCGGGCGCGGCCTTCATCGTCAATGACGACGTGCACCTCGGCGTCCTCACAGGCGCGGACGGCGTGCACATCGGTCAAGACGACCTGCCCGTCGCCGCCGTGCGCCAGCTTGTAGGCGAGCACGTCGCCATCGGCGTTTCCACCCACTCCCCGGAGCAAGCCCAAAAGGCCAAGGCCGACGGCGCGGACTACATCGGCGTTGGCCCCATCTTCAAGACCTTCACCAAGGAAGACGTCTGCGACCCCGTCGGCTTGACCTATCTGGAATGGGCCGCCGCCAACGCAGGGCTTCCCTTTGTGGCCATAGGCGGCATCAAGGCGCACAACGTTGCGGACGTGGTCCGCCGCGGCGCGCGCTGCGTTGCCATGGTCACCGAAATTGTTGCAGCCAAGGACATTCCACACACCATCGACACCATCCGCCGCCACATGGCGGACGCCTAAGGAGTACCCCATGAGCTACACCACCCAGATGGACGCCGCCCGCAAGGGCATCGTCACCGAGCAGATGAAGACCGTTGCCGAAAAGGAACACATGCGCTTGGACGACCTTATGGAGCGTCTTGCCAAAGGCACCGTCATCATCCCCTGCAACGTCAATCACACCAGCATCTCCCCCGAGGGCGTGGGCGAAGGCACGCGCACCAAGGTCAACGTCAACCTCGGCATCTCCAAGGACGCCAACGACGTGGAACTGGAGCTGGAAAAAGTCCGCCACGCCCTGAACCTCAAGGCCGAATCCATCATGGACCTGTCCTGCTTTGGCAAAACGCAGGAATTCCGCACCCGCCTTGTGGAGATGTCCCCCGCCATGGTCGGCACCGTGCCCATGTACGACGCCGTCGGCTTTTATGACAAAGAACTCAAGGACATCAGCGTGGACGAATTCTTCCGCGTGGTGCAGCGCCACGTTGAAGACGGTGTGGACTTTCTCACCATTCACGCAGGCCTGAACCGCGCCGCTGCCGAGCGCCTCGACAAGACGGACCGCATCACCAGCATCGTCTCCCGCGGCGGCTCCCTGCTCTACGCATGGATGAAGCAGAACGACATGGAGAACCCCTTCTACGAGCACTATGACCGGCTGCTCGAAATCTGCGAGAAGTACGACGTCACCCTCAGCCTTGGCGACGGCTGCCGTCCCGGCTGCCTGCACGACGCCACCGACGCCTGCCAGGTTGAAGAGCTGATCACCCTTGGCGAGCTGACCAAGCGCGCATGGGAGCGCAACGTCCAGGTGATGATTGAAGGCCCCGGCCACATGTCCATGGGCGAGATTCCCGGCAACGTCATGATGGAAAAGCGCCTGTGCCACGGCGCGCCCTTCTACGTGCTCGGCCCCCTCGTCACCGACGTTGCCCCCGGGTACGACCACATCACCGCCGCCATTGGCGGCGCCATCGCCGCAGGCTCCGGCGCGGACTTCCTGTGCTACGTCACCCCGGCAGAGCACCTGCGCCTGCCCAACCTCGACGACATGAAGGAAGGCATCATCGCCACCCAGATTGCCGCCCACGCCGCCGACATCGCCAAGAACCACCCCGGCGCCCGCGACTGGGACGACTCCATGTCCCGCGCCCGCGCCGACCTCGACTGGTGCAAGATGTTTAAGCTCGCCCTCGACGAGGAGCGCCCCCGCGAGTTCCGCGAATCCTCCAAGCCCGAGGTTGAGGACTCCTGCTCCATGTGCGGCAAAATGTGCGCCGTGCGCACCATGAAGCGCGTGAAGGATGGCAAGGAACTCGGCATGGCCAAATAGCCCGCCCCGTTCGCCCCCATCCCAAAAAACGCAGACAGCCCCGGCTCCATATGGAAGCCGGGGCTGTTTTATGCCAAATTGTCGCGCCTACTCGGAGCGCTTTTTACACCGCGGAGCCTTCTCCGGGTCAGGGTCGGCAACCTCGCCGTACGCCGCCCTGCCGTCATGGTCCTCCGGCAGGTGCTCCGTAATGGGCAGACCGTTCTCCGCCACAAAGAGCATACAGTGGCAGTACTTGTACTCCTGCATATCATCACAGGGACAAATCCACGTGCGCTGCTTTATCTCTTCCTGCTTGTCCGGATAAAAACGGCACGGACACAGCGGCTTGCCAAGCGTGTCGATATGGTCGGCAAGACCCTGAACAACAGCTTCCGTCACCTCAGGCTCAGGATGCGTGAAGGTTCCGGTCTTCGCAGTGTATTTCGCTACATACTTTCGGATGAGTTCAAGGCTCTTGTCGCTCGGCACTGTGGTTCTCCTTATCGCTTGATGACAGTATCAACGAGTTGTCCAAGCAGTTCAGCCCGTCAAGGTCAAGACTTTTCGGAGAAGA
>NZ_JBUDSW010000141.1:0-9202 GCF_054921475.1 Desulfobaculum sp.
ACAGCCAGTTCACCTCCATTGATAAGCCGCTGGAGCATGTCTCTCAGGCTATCGAGTACTTTGAGCGCGTGCGAGAAAGCTACCCCGACACCAAGTATGCCAAGGAAGCCACGGCGTACATTAAGGGCAGCCGCCAGTATATGGCCGACCACGAAATTTACGTCGCCGACTTCTATTGGCGCACGGAGCGGTACCGCGCCGCGTGGCAGCGCTACGAATCCATCGTGAAAGAATTCTCTGACCTGCCCAAGGTTGTTGACTACGCCTCTGAGCGTTCCAAGCTTGCTTACCTCCGATTCCAAAAGGGATCGTCCGAGGAAGTGCGGGAAGAAGCGCAGGGCAGTTGGAAGAAATGTTTTAAATGGTTGTAGAACAAAACGGCCCCTCGCAGGGCCGTTTTTCTTTTTTGGCCCGGACGGACGCCGATGCGTCGGCCGGGCCTTTTTCTTAGGAGACAAGCATGACCGATGTGCAGATGGTTCCGGACTGGTTGGAAGAGCGCCGCGTGGACGACGCCAATTTTGCAAGCGCCTACGACGGGCAGGGCGGCGAGCGCCGGGCGTGGATGAAAAAGCTCATCGCCCAGCAGTTCGCCATGGATGCCCCCAACGCGCAGACGCGCGCCACGTCGCGCGCCGCGTGGCGCAGCGGGTTCACCAGCGTAAAGGGAGCCAGTGCTCCGGATTTTGCCGTGGTGGTCCTTGGCGCGGGCGTGCAGTCCGGACCGCAGGCTGTGGCGGCGGCGCTTCCGGCTGTGGTTTCCGGCGCGCGGACCGTTTTGGCACTGCGCCTTGGCGAGGGCGGCGCTGATGCGGACGCCGTGCTGGCGGGTATGGAACTGTGCGGCATGGAGAATGTTTTTGCCGTGAGCGTGGACGAGGCGTGCTGCGCCATCGCGCATTTGAATGCCTCCGGGCGCGGCGCTGTGGTTGTCCTTGGCAACCGGGACGAACGCGCTGCCGTGTGCGGGGCGGCGCAGGGCGAGGCGCGCTGCGCGCAGGTGCTGACGCTGCCGCAGGCGATGCGCCTTGGCGTGTGGTATAGTGAGGACGCCCCCGAGTGGGACACCGAGACCATTCTCTGGGCGCATCCCGGCGCGCAGGTGGATGTCTGGAATGCCCCGCAGGCGCAGGCTGGCTGCGATGCCCATACAGGCACGCGGGAGGAATTTGAGGCCGCCGGTTACGACGCCGTCTATGTGCCGGAGTCCCTTTTTGCGGACGTGGCGGAGCTTGCGGGCCGGGCTTTTGGTCCTGGGCAGGAGGGCGTTTGGGCGTGGCCCGGTGTGACGTGCGATTTTTTCAGCGTTTCAGGCTTGGCATTGGGTGGTATTTCCGCGTAAAACTCCCTTAGAACACAGTGGATTCTCAATCAGCCCCCGACTTGTACAGGAAAGGATCAATGGCAAAGAAAACCGCGATTCCCAAAGGGTATATCCAGTCTCTGCGCAACATCGGCATCATTGCCCACATTGACGCCGGAAAGACGACGCTGACCGAGCGCATCCTCTATTACAGCGGCAGGATACATCGCATGGGCGAGGTGCACGACGGCACCGCGACCATGGACTTCATGCCCGAGGAGCAGGAGCGCGGCATTACCATTGGCTCCGCCTGCACCACATGCAGGTGGGGCGACAAGACCATCAATGTTATCGACACCCCCGGCCACGTGGACTTTACCATTGAGGTGGAGCGCGCCCTGCGTGTTTTGGACGGTGCCGTCGGCGTCTTCTGCGCCGTCGGCGGCGTGGAGCCGCAGTCCGAGACAGTGTGGCGGCAGTCCGAGCGCTACAAGGTTCCCAAGCTCGCCTTCATCAACAAGATGGACCGCATCGGTGCGGACTTTGAGGCCGTGCTCGATTCCATGCGCGACAAGCTCCGCGTGACGCCGCTCCCGCTCCAGATTCCCGTTGGCGCGGGGCAGGAATTTACAGGCGTGATTGACCTCATCGACATGACGTACCTTGTCTTTGACGAGTCAACCCATGGCGGTTCCTTTGAGTCCTTTGACCTCACTGACGAGCAGCGCGAACTGGCGACCCCGTGGCGGGAGAGCCTCTTTGATGCCGCGTCCGAGGTGAGCGATGAACTGATGGAGCTGTACCTTGGCGGCGAAGACGTCCCGCGCGGGATGGTCCTTGATGCCGTGCGCCAGCTGACGTTGGATTTGCAGGTGGTGCCCGTGTACACCGGCTCCGCCCTGCGGAATGTGGGCGTGCAGCCGCTTCTTGACGGCATCTGCGCCTTGCTCCCCAGCCCCGAGGACGTGGCGCGCCAGCAGGCTACCGATGCGCGCACCAGAAAGCGCATCGACATTATGCCCTCCATCAAGGAGCCGCTAGCGGCTTTGGCCTTCAAGGTCTCCCTGGAAACGGGGCGCAAGCTGGTGCTCATGCGCATCTATTCCGGCGAGATTGAGGCCGGGCAGGTGGTCTACAACGCCACCCAGAAGAAGGAGGAGCGCGTGGCGCGCCTCTTTACCCTGCACGCGGGGCACAAGGAAAAGGTGGACCGCGCTGTGGCCGGTGAAATTGTTGCCGCGTCGGGCATGAAGTTTGCCCGCACGGGCGACACGCTGTGCATGCAGGATACGCCCGTCATCCTTGAGCATATTGAGGGCTATAAGCCTGTTATTTCCCTTGCGCTGGAGCCGCGCAACAGCGACGAGGCGGAGAAGCTGGACGAGGTGCTGGAGAAGCTCCTGCTGGAGGACCCCACCCTTGCCCTGACCACTGACGAGGACACAGAGCAGCGCGTGCTGTCCGGCATGGGCGAGTTGCACCTTGAGGTTGTGCTGGAGCGCGTGCGCCGTGAATTCCACGTTGAGCCGCGCGTGGGCAATCCGCAGGTGGTGTATCAGGAAACCGCAGGGCAGAAGGCGTCCGCAGAGGGCGTTTTCGACAGGGAACTCGGCGACGACACGCATTATGGCTACGTCGCCCTGACCGTGGAGCCACTTGGGCGCGGCGAAGGCCGCAGCGTGCGGTTTGGCTTTGGCACCGAGGAATGGCCCGACCAGTGGCTGGATTCTGTGGCCGAGGGCATCGAAGATAGCTTGCAAAGTGGGGTGCTGAGAGGGTATCCAGTTCAGGACGTCCGGGTGACAATCGATGAATTGCGCCGTGAGGAAGGCAAATCCAGCGCAGTTGGATATCACATGGCGGCCGTCTCGGCAGTTAAGGAAGCCTTGCGTGGCGCCAGCCCGCAGCTTCTTGAACCCATTATGCAGGTAGAGGTCAACGTTCCGGACGACTTCGTGGGCGATGTCATCGGCCTTCTTGGGACCAAGGGGGCAAAGATCGACAACATGTACGATATGAATGGGCAAAAGATTGTCCAAGCCCTGACGCCTCTGCGGCAACTTTTTGGGTTTTCCACGCAACTTCGGTCAGTCACACAGGGACGCGGGGGGCTGATGATGCAGTTCTCCCGGTTTGACGTCCTTGGGTGAGTGCAACTCCAGTTTCTGGATTTCTATCTGAAAACATATGCATACAGAGCTTGTTTCAAGGTGGGTCCGGCTGCGGCGCTGGATCCGCTATTCCTACTTGCGCATTATGCGCCTTGGGGCGACGCCGCATTGCATCGCCCTCGGTCTTGCGCTTGGCATCTTTATCGGCTTTATGCCCATTGTGCCATTCCAGACCGTAGCGGTGCTGACCCTTGCGTTTATCTTCAAGGGAAACAAAATCGCCGCCGCCCTCGGCACGTGGATATCAAACCCCATTGATCTGCCGTTTTTCTATTACGGCCTGTATCTGGTTGGGCGCTGGGTTCTGCCCTTTGACGGGCCGGGTTTCGACCCCAAGCATCTGGAGATGAGTCAGCTCATCGCCGCAGGATGGGAACTGTTCGCCATGATGGTGACGGGTGGGCTGCTGCTTGGCATCCCCGCGTCCATTGCCACCTATTTCATTACCCGCCGCATGGTGGTGGGCTACAGAAAGCGCCGGATGCTCCGGCTGCTGCGGAAGCGCCTTGGCCGTAAGGCCAAATAAACCGCGCCATTTTTGCCCCACAGTAAAGCCCCGGAACGTCCGGGGCTTTTTTTGTGCGCGCCGCGCGGAAGGGGAGTGCGGGGGCGAAGTGGTATTGCCACTTGAAATGTCATGTTTTTTTCAGGCATACTCGCAGAAGTGTCTCCACAGTCTCTTTCCGGAGGAAGGTTTGTGAAACGCTGGTCCGTTATTCAAGGCGATGAGGAGTTCTGGAGCGACCTGAGCAAGGCGCGGCGCTGCGTGCTTATTTTGGATTATGACGGAACGCTGGCCCCCTTTGTCCCCGACCCCGCGAAAGCCGTGCCCTATGATGGCGTGCGCGAGGTGGTGGAACGCCTGATGGAGAATCCCCACTGCCGGGTGGTCTTTGTGACGGGCCGCTCCTGCGATGACCTTGTGCGTCTGCTGGGGCTGCCACATCAGCCCGAGGTGTGGGGCAGCCACGGCGGCGAGCGCTTGCTCCCAAGTGGTGAGCGGCAGCTGTTTGATATTGCGCCGGGGGCTGAAACCGCCCTGAAGCGGGCGGAGGCGATGGCGCGCGAGGCCGGGTACGTGGACAATCTGGAAGTGAAGCCGGGGTGCGTGGCCTTTCACCTGCGGAGTCTGGATGAAGATGTGCAGGACGAGGCCTTTGCGTGGGTGTCGAACCATTGGCAGAGCTTGGCCGATGGCGGCGGGTTGACTTTCGCCACCTTTGACGGGGGCGCGGAAGTGCGGTCCCCGGGGTTCACCAAGGATACCGCCGTACTCTCCATCTTGGAGGAGACCGGCGACGATGATGTGGTGTTTTACCTTGGTGACGACGCCACGGACGAGGACGCCTTCGCCGCCATTACCGGACAGGGGATTGGCATTTTAGTGCAGGCCGAGGACCGTCCAAGCCTTGCAATATGGGTTCTGCGGCCGCCGGAGGAAGTGTTGGCCTTCTTGAGCGCCGTCGATAACACACTGTAATGACGATGGCAGATGCTGGGCTGTGGGAAGGGTTGGCGTTGTCTTTTTCTTGAATTCCTTGCATTTGTGGAGTGTATTCTGTACAAAATGAAGTGATTTTTGGGGCGGGTGTAATTCCCGCCCGTTGTGCAATCTCTTCCCAAGGTGTTCAATGCCAAAAAATGCAGTTCGCTTGCTTGTGGTTTCAAACCGTTTGCCCATATCCCTCAAGCGCGATGGCGACGACTGGGAAATCGAATCGGGCAAGGGCGGTTTGGTCACAGCAATGGCCCCTGTTTTACGCAACAGGGGCGGGGACTGGATCGGCTGGCCCGGCGCGGGCAGCGATGTCGACCTGGGTCCCTATCTTGCGGAATATTCCAAGAAGGCAGGCTACACCCTGCACGGCGTCAACCTGACCGAAGATGACGTGCAGGGCTTCTATCAGGGCTTCTCCAACGAAGTCATCTGGCCGCTGTTTCATGATGTGCAGTCCCGCTGCAATTTCGCCCCCGAATATTTCAAAAGCTACTACGATGTGAACGGAAAGTTCGCCGACGTTATCGCCCAGGTTTCCACGCCGGATGACTACGTGTGGGTGCACGACTACCACCTTATGCACGTCGCCTCGCGCCTCAAGGAGAAGGGCGAAACGCGCCAGACGGGCTTCTTCCTGCACATTCCTTTCCCCCCGCTGGATATCTTCCTGAAGCTGCCATGGCGGAATGAGGTCATCCGGGCATTGCTCGACTTTGACCTTGTGGGCTTTCAGACCTATCGCGATCGCCGCAATTTTTTGCAGTGCGTGACCACGCTGTGCAAGGGCTACAAGCCTTCCGGGCGTGGCCCTGTGGTGCAGATTCGCGGAGAGGGGCGCGTGATTAAGGCCGGGTATTTCCCCATTAGTATTGATTATAAGGACTTTTCCAGTCAGGCGCGCACCCGCGCCGCCGCAGAGCTGGGCGATCAGGTGCATGATGCCTTTCGGCGGCGCGATTTGGTGCTGGGCGCGGACCGCCTCGACTACAGCAAGGGCATCCCCGAGCGCCTTGAGGCCATGCGGGTGCTGCTGACCAAGTATCCCGAGTTGCGCGAGAAGATTTCCCTTGTTCAGGTGGTGGTGCCAAGCCGTGAAAAGGTGCCGGAATACCAGAATATGAAGCGGCGCATCGAAAGCCTTGTCAGCGAGATTAACGGCGAGTTTTCGGAGCCGGGATGGGTGCCGGTGTATTACATTTTCCGGAGTCTCGACCGCAATGAGCTGGTGGCCTACTACCGGACGTCCAAGGTCGCGCTGGTTACGCCCCTGCGCGACGGGATGAACCTTGTGGCCAAGGAGTACTGCGCCTGCAACGTCACTGGCGACGGCGTTTTGGTGCTTTCCGAGTTTGCGGGGGCGGCGGCGCAGTTGCAGCGCGGGGCGCTCCTTGTGAACCCGCACGACGTGGAGGGCGTGGCCGACGCGATTTACCGGGGCTATCACATGAGCCTTGACGAGAGGCGCTCCCGGATGCACAAGATGCAAACCACGATTCGTAAGTTCGACATCTACTGGTGGGTTGATTCATTCCTCAAGGCGGCGTTCGGCAAGCATCTGGACGATTTTCCGCCGCAGGAGGTCGTGGACTACCATACAAGCGAGGAATGAGCCGGAGCCCTGCGCGCCGGCCCCGTTGCCTGCCAGCCTTTCGCATCCGGCGTGCGCGCCACAACTGAGTAGAACAGCGTGAAAAAGATTCAGAATCCAGCATACGGGCGCTACGCCAAGAAGCGCTTCGGCCAGAATTTCCTGCACGATGCCAACATCGCCAGAAAAATCGTAGAGACCCTGCGCATTGAGCCGCAGGACAAGGTCATTGAAATCGGCCCCGGACACTGCGCACTGTCCGTGCACATCGCTGACGCCAATCCGGCGCTGTACGCCGCGGTGGAGCGCGACCTGGAGCTTGCCATGGAGCTGCGCGACAAGTGTCCCGGCGTTGAGCCGCTGGCGGCGGACGCGCTGTCCATCCGCTGGGAAGGGCTGCCCTCTGATGCCTCGTGGAAGGTGGTGGGCAATCTGCCGTACAACATCGCCTCGCCGCTCATGTGGGAGCTGTTTAGCCGTGGCCGCGCCGTCACACGCGCCGTGTTCATGATCCAGAAGGAAGTAGGGCAGCGCCTCGTTGCGGAGGCCGGAGGGCGTGCCTATGGCGCGCTGACGGTATGGGTGCAGAGCTTTGTGAAGCCGCGCTACGAGTTTACTGTCAGCCCCAACGTGTTCATTCCGCGGCCAAAAGTTGAATCCGCGGTGCTGTCCTTTACCCCACATGAGAACCCGGGCCATTTTGACCCACGGGCCTTGTCCGGCCTTGTGAAGCTGTGTTTTCAGAACAGGCGCAAGCAGGTCGGTAAGATATTGAAATCATTGTGGAATGACGAAGTGGACGAATGGTTCCGCCAGCAGGGCCTTTCCGCGAAAGTTCGGCCCGAGGATTTGACGCCAAACCACTTTCAGGCCTTGTCAGTTCTCACAAAAACTCATTTTATGGCTTGACATGATTGAGAATCTGTTGCCAATGTTCAATGCGGCGGTAAGGCAAAGCCCCATGCGGACTCCGCCCATATACGCCCCCCGAAAGGCAGCAGGTAAAACCTGATAACTACTGGACATAAACGCCTGTATGCTTTAAGGGGCAAGAAAAGCGTGTAACGCATCGCCCAATTAGGCTGCACTAGTCTCGCATCGACGCGCAAAGGATGCCGCGTCAAACGTACGGCCCACCGTCGAAAGCAGACATGGTGATAGGAAGTTGTTTTTGGGGAGATAGAGACTAACTACTATGAGGAGGAATGGACTGATGACGAAGGCTGATCTGGTTGTAAAAATCGCTGAGAAGGCCAACATCACCAAAGCCAACGCTGAGCGTTCCCTGAATGCTTTTCTGGATACGGTGGAAGCAACGCTGGTGAAAGACGGCAAGCTGACCCTGACCGGCTTTGGCACTTTTGTGGTTGAGGAGCGCAAGGCTCGCACCGGTCGCAACCCCCGCACCGGCGCACAGATTGAGATTCCCTCTTCCAAGGTTGTTAAGTTCCGTCCTGGCAAGCTCCTGAAAGACGCCGTAAAATAAGTCTTAAGGGAGGACAGTTATGATTCACGGAGAAACTCTTCACAGCGCCCTGCCCTGGGATCTCCCCTGGTGGGCCCCCGACCATGTTGTATTTTTCGGAACCTTGTATCTGGTTCTGGGCATCCTCGGTCTCGCCCTTGGCTACGCCGCTGTGAAAGCCTACATCGATACTGTCGCCAACCCGAAGTCCGGCGCTAATTCGCATTAGTCCTCCGGTCTCTCGACGAACGAAGCAGCCCGGTGCGCCTAGTGCGTACTGGGCTGTTGTTTTTTCAGCGCTTTTTCCGCCCACGCCCGCGAGTGGAGGAGAGGTGAGAATCCCCTTTTCCCTAGATTTTTTCTTGCCCTTTGGGTAAATATGACCTAAAGAAGTCGTCTTTACATTGGCACGGCACATGTCCGTGCACCCAAGGGGAGGTGATTTACGTGCCCGGAGTAACCCTCGAAGATACTGAAAACTTCGATATCGCTCTGCGTCGCTTCAAGAAGCAGGTCGAAAAGGCCGGCATTCTGTCCGAAATGAAGAAGCGCCAGCATTACGAGAAGCCCAGCGTGCAGCGCAAGAAGAAGATGGCTGCCGCTCGCAAAAGGCTCCTCAAGAAGATGCGCAAAATGAACATGGGCTAAGCCCTTCATACCGTGAAGGTCGCTAGCAGTCTGCCGCAAGGCGGGCACCATGACCGATCCCTTTACAGTTATGCGGGGCGGCGGTGACGCCGCCCCGCATTTCCGTTTATCCATCCTTTGCAGTGCGGGTCCGAAAGGGTACCGCAACGGAGCCGAATGTCATGAGCAGTCTCATCAAGCGAATCGAATCTGACTTCATTGCCGCATACAAGGCCAAGGACACGGACCGCGTGTCGGTTCTGCGGATGCTCAAGACCGCCGTAAAGAACAAGCAGGTGGAACTTCAGCGTGAGCCGGAAGAAGGCGAAGTGCTCGACCTGGTGACCAAGCAGGTCAAACAGCGACAAGAGTCCGTGGACCAGTTCACTCAGGCTGGCCGCACCGAACTCGCCGAGCAGGAAGCCCGCGAGATGGCCATCCTGAAAGACTACCTGCCCGAGCCCCTCACCGAGGAAGAAGTCGCCGCCATCGTCGACGAAACCATTGCCAAAACCGGTGCCGCAGGCATGCAGGATATGGGCAAGGTGAT
>NZ_JBUDSW010000142.1:0-9200 GCF_054921475.1 Desulfobaculum sp.
CTTGAACTGGAGACTGACAAGGCTGTCGCCACCGGCGTCGCCGCGCCTTTGGTCTTGGCTCTTGTGGGCGGGGGCATGCCGATTTTCGGTTGCAAGGGGAATTTTCGATAGTCGCGTATATGGGACTCTGAGATTCGAAACCAAGGGGATAAGATGGACTTTATGACTTCATTGGATGCAATTGTGGCTAAAGCTGGGGCCTTCGCCTGGGGCGTGCCGATGCTCATTCTGCTTGTCGGAACCGGCCTTGTGCTCACCATCGCACTGCGCGGCCTGCAATTCAGAAAATTATGGCATGCCCTTTACCTTGCTCTGGTCAAACGCAAGGACGAGTCTGACCAGCAGGGAGATATTTCCCACTTTCAGGCACTGATGACCGCGCTGTCCGCAACCGTTGGCACCGGTAACATTGCAGGTGTTGCCACCGCCATCGCCGTGGGTGGCCCGGGCGCGCTGTTCTGGATGTGGATGACCGGCCTTGTGGGCATGGCCACCAAATACGCTGAGGCCGTGCTGGCCGTGAAGTACCGCGTGGTGGACGAAAACGGCGAGATGAGCGGCGGCCCCATGTATTACATTTCCAAGGGACTCAAGCTGCCGTGGCTGGGCGTTGCCTTTGCTGTGTTCGCATCGTTTGCGGCCTTTGGAATTGGCAATATGGTGCAGTCCAACTCCGTGGCCGACGCTGTGGAAGCCACCTACAGCATCTCCCCGCTTGTGACCGGTCTGGTGCTGATGGTGTGTACCGCTGCAGTCATCCTTGGCGGCATCAAGAAGATTGGTAAGGTTACCGCCTTCTTCGTGCCGATTATGATTGTGTTCTATGTTGCTGGCGCGCTGTACATCATCCTTATCAATGCCGCCGAAGTTCCCGGCGCCATCGCTTTCATCGTTGAGCAGGCCTTCAACCCCACGGCTGCCGTCGGCGGCTTTGCCGGTGCCACCATTATGCTGGCCATCCGCATGGGTGTTGCACGTGGCGTGTTCTCCAACGAATCCGGCCTCGGTACGGCTCCCATCGCCGCTGCCGCCGCCAAGACCAACTGTCCCGTGACACAGGCGCTCATCTCCATGACGCAGACCTTCATCGACACCATCATCGTGTGCTCCATGACTGGTCTGGTGCTGGTGCTGACCGGCGTGTGGTCCAGCGGCGCAACGGGCGCAGAGCTGACGACCATGGGCTTTGCCGCTGGCTTCTCCGGTGGTGAGCACATCGTCACCCTTGGTCTGATTCTCTTTGCCTACTCCACCATCCTTGGCTGGAGCTACTACGGCGAGAAGTCCATTGAGTACCTGTTTGGCGTCAAGGCCATCCTGCCCTACCGCATCGTCTTCATCTGCTTTGTGGGTGTGGGCGCTGTGGCAAAGCTCAGCCTTGTCTGGAACATCTCCGATGCCATGAACGGCCTGATGGCCATTCCGAACCTTATCGGCCTGCTGTTCCTGACGCCGGTTGTGGTCTCGGAAACGCGCAAGTACTTTGAAAAGCAGAAAGCGGACGAATCGGGCGAGCTCGAAACCTCCGTTGCCTACGAAAGCCAGGACTAATCCCACCACGGGAGAGCCTTTGTGACGGGCCTTTCTTCTGCGGCGTCAGCCAAATGAAGAAAGGCCCGTTTTTTTCGCCTTTTTTCTCTAGCCCTCCATATCCGGCCCCATGGACGTAGGCGCCCTTTCCCCGCGCTGTTCGCGCCGCTCTTCAAGAACCAGCCGCCGCCGCGGCAGGCACTCGGGGTACTGGCGTTGCAGAAATTCGATAAGCCCTTCGCGCACCTTGCACCGCAGGTCCCACGCCTTTGAGGCATTGGGAGAGCTCATAATCGCCCGCAGGGTCATGCAGTCGGCGGCGGTGTCCGTCACCTGCAGGACGCAGGTTGCGCCGTTCCACAGGTCCAAAGACTCCTGACACAGCCGCTCCAACTCCGCGCGCAGCGGCGCAATGGGCGTTGCAAAGTCCACATGCAAAAAGACGGAACCGATGATTTCAGCGCTGGTCCGCGTCCAGTTTTGAAACGGCGTCTCAAGGAAATAGGTCACCGGCACCACAAGGCGCCGTAGATCCCAAATGCGAACGACCACGTAGGTGAAGGTGATGTCCTCAATCCGCCCCCACTCCCCTTCAACAATAACCACGTCGTCGATGTTGATAGGGTGCGACAGCGCCACCTGAATGCCCGCGAGGATAGCGCCGAAGGTTTTCTGCGCGGACAAGCCAATGACAATGCTCAAGACCCCTGCCGAGGCAAGGAGCGTCCCACCCAGCATCCTGAACCTGTCGAACAGCATTAACGCAGCGGCAAAAGCGCCTATCCAGATAAGCACGATAACGATGCGCTGCAGGATGTTAATCTTGGTATGGACCTGCCGCGCCACAAGGTTATCCGGCGTGCTGAGGTCATACTTCCAGTCCACCATAACCCGCAGCGCCCATGAGGCGAGGGTTGCCGCCCACGCCGCCATGACAATCCACAAGACGTCCAAGGCCTTCACCAGCCCACTCCATGCCCCGTCCGAAAGGCCGAGAAAGGGCACAAGGAGCGTCAGCACAAACAGCGACGCCGCGCACACGGTAAACAGGACAAGGCGCGGCTGAAGCGCGGTTGCCAGCGCGCTCAGCAGGCCCTTGTCATCCTCTCCTTGGCGTTTCTTGAACCACCGCATCACCGCGAGCGCCAGCCATAAAAGCAGTACCGCCACAAAGGCCCGCGCCGCCCAGCTTACCATTCCTGCTGTGTGCATACGTCCTCCCGGTCCTCGGGGTCATTCTCTTTACCAATCAACACAGCATTGTATGATATTGGGCGCAGGATGCAACGCCTTGTGACAAGGGGCGAGGTCGCCTGCCTTCTCCCATCACGTCCCATCTCCTTTACCGCCCCACCACGCGCGGCCATAGAGCGGGAGCAGCGGCCCTGCAACGCGCCATTCTCCTCCGCCCTCGCGCCCAAAAAAAGGGCGCCCGGCCTCTTGCCGCGCACCCTTGCAGATGTGATGGGGACAGATGCGGTCAGCCGGCCGCGTTGTCCTCCACGAATTTGATAATACTTCCGGCAATGTCCTTGCCTATTGCGTTTTCAATACCTTCCAGCCCGGGCGAAGAATTGACCTCCAGCACCACCGGGCCGTGGTTGGAGCGCAGAATGTCCACTCCCGCCACATTCAGGCCCATGATGCGCGCCGCGCGCACGGCTGTGGAGCGCTCCTCCGGGGTGATTTTGACGGGGATGGCGGTGCCGCCCCGGTGCAGATTGGAGCGGAATTCCCCTTCCTTGCAGGTGCGCATCATGGCCGCGACCACCTTTTTGCCGACCACAAAGCAGCGGATGTCGCAGCCCTTGGACTCGCCAATGTACTCCTGCACAAGAAAGTTGGCCTTTAGCCCGCGGAAGGCTTCAATGACGCTCTCCGCCGCCTTGTCGGTTTCCGCCAGCACAACGCCGAGGCCCTGCGTGCCTTCCAGCAGTTTCACCACCAGCGGCGCGCCGCCCACAAGGTCGATAAGCTCGCGCGTGAACTTGGTGGAATGGGCAAACCCGGTCACCGGCAGGCCGATGCCCTTCTGCGCCAACAGTTGCAGGCTGCGCAGTTTATCGCGCGAACGGTTAATGGCCACGGACTTGTTCAGCGTGGACACGCCCATCATCTCAAACTGACGGACCACGGCCGTCCCGTAGAAGGTGATGGACGCCCCAATGCGCGGGATGATGGCGTCAAAGCCCTCAAGGCGCTCGCCGCGGTAGTACACGGCAGGGCTGTGCGAGGTGATGTTCACATAGCACCGAAGCGGGTCGATGACGTGCACATCGTGCCCATGTTCCTGCGCGGCCTCTTCAAGCCTGCGGGTGGAATAAATCTGCGGCCTGCGCGAAAGAATGCCAATTTTCATGCTTTTCCAGCCCCCCGGAGGTACGCTCCGGCCAGTTGCTTGCCGCACACATATGACGCAGCAGAGTCGATGAGAAAGTGATTTTCCAAGGCAGTGCGCCCAACCAACATCCGAAAGCCCATCCCTTCGCGGTTGGTGAGCGTCACTTCCACAGGCCGCACCACATTGCCAATGCGCAGCGGCGTTGCGATGACGATGCGTTCCTCGCTTTGCCCGCCGGAGTTGGTAATGGTGCGTGTGTCCACCACAGGGGCGGTGCACCAGATTTCAACCCGCGCATGCCTGCGCAAAGGATGCATCCCAAAGCGCACATACCGCACGCCCTGCGCCTCGTAGGTCACAAGGTCGAAGGCGTGCAGGGCCGATGTCCTCGCGCCGGTATCCATTTTGGCCTTGAGCGCGGGGATGCCGAGTTCGGGCAGGGCCACCCACTCACGCCAGCCAATGATTGTCTTTTCCATAGCCATGAAGGCCCCCTCACAAGAAAATGCCGCGCGGAAGATTCCCCTTCCGCGCGGCCTGAAAATCCATGTGTCTCAAACGTGGAACAGTCCGCTTCACACCGCGCCGCCACGGGATGCGTGGCAAACGAACAAGGCGCATTGTGGACAAATTCCTCGGAAGGAAAAGCCACATAGAGTATTCCGGACCCTACGCCAAGACATTTCTTCTCATTTATGCAGGTTTTGTGTCAGCCTCTCTCATAATGATTCTGCGTGTTATGCGCAATACTCTCCCCACGCGTTATACGCGTCGCCGGATTCAAAGCCCGTGGCGAGTTCGCGCGTGTAGGTGAGGCGGGATTCACCGGGGGCGTAGAAGTCCACATCCTCGCGCGACACCACGTAGCCAAAGCTTTCGTAGAACGCACGCGTCGGGGCATATTGCTCGCGCGCGGATGTTTCTATGCGCACGGTCTGCCCGCCGGCAAAGATGATCATATCCTCGGCAAGGTTCAGGAGCATGCGCCCACGTGCCGGCCGCGGTATTCCTGCAGGACGCCTATCCAGTACAGGTCAAACAGCGCCGGATTCTCCTCCGACGGGCCGTAGCAGGCAAAGCCGACCACCAGCCCGCCGACCTCGGCAAACAGGAACTCATAGCCGCTTTCCGCACCCCTTTCCCTGTGTTCCTGCACCAGCGAGACGGCCATGTCTTCCTCCCAGTCGGTAAAGAATCCGCTGGACGACACAATGCGGCGCACGGCCTGTTCATCATCTGCGTGTACACAGCTGCGGAGAACCACATCCATTTCCGGCTTCATTGTATTGCCTCCAGGGCAGATGCTTTCCCTGCCACCGAAGTGGCGGCAAGAATCCGCGCGATGGCGTCTGTGTAGGCTATCCCCGCGCGCTCAAGGGCGGCGGCATAGCCTGCATCCGGCGACAGGCACGGGTTGGCGTTCACGTCGATAATATTCAGCTCGCCACGGGTATTAGTCCGAAAGTCAATGCGTGCGTACCCGGACAGGCCAAAGGCCCGCCAGCAGGCCAACGCTGTGGTGCGCAGGTCCGCTTTCAGGCTTGGGCACCTTTGGCAGGCGTCAAAGTCGCGCCGCACGGTCACATACTCCGAGGACGAGACGTCCCACTTGGCCCGGTAACCAATGATGCGCACCGTGCCGACCTGCTCCTCAAAGCACATCCGCGCCGCGGGCAGAACCTCCGGTCCATCTGGAGAATCCAGCAGCGCCACGCAGTATTCGTGCCCATCCAGATAGCGCTCCGCAAGGCATTCTCCGCCAAGGCGCGTACGCAAACGCCGCACCGCATCACGAAGCGCCTTCCGCCCGCCCACCTGCACCACACAGTCGGCCTCCAGCCCGTTAGAGGCATGCTCCCACGCGGACTTGATGATAAACCGCCCCTGCACGTCGCGGGTACCGCTTTCAAGCTGCCGCAGACTGCGCCACGCCGGGGTGGGCAACCCTGCCGCCCGCATCACGACCTTAGCCATGAGCTTGTTGGACGACAGAGCCATGGCGGTGCTGCCCGCCCCGGTAAAGGGCAGGCCCATTTCCTCAAGGAGCGCCGGGGCAAAGTGAATAAACCGCCCCCGCCCCTCGGCCCCCTCGCACAGATTGAAGACCACATCCGGCCGCACCTCCGCGAGGTGCTGACGCACGGCGGTCAGGTCCAGCGTAAAGGGGACGCTCACGGCCACATGCCCCAGCGTTTGCGCCGCCTCGGCCACAGCGCGCAGCTGCGTCAAGGTATCGCGGTCGTCCTCGCCACAGCGCTCGGGCGGGGGACTGTAGAGAAGAGCCAGCCTCACCGCCACGCCTCCGCGCGCGCCATGGGAGGCGCCGCCTCGCCCTGACGTTTAAGGGCCAACTGCACAATGCCGGTAATCAAATCCGAATAGCTGATTCCGGCCAGACGGCAGATGATGGGCAGGTCCGAGTCGTCGGGGTTGAGGCCGGGCAGCGGGTTGGCCTCAATGAACATGGGCACGCCGCGTGCGTCGAGGCGCACGTCCACGCGGCCTGCATCGCGGCAGCCAAGAGCGGCCCACGCCTGCATGGCCAGTTCGGCGGAAGCTCTGGCCTCGCGGTCCAAGGCGAGGTGGTAGGACACCCGCTCCTCATACTCCTGCTTGGCGGCGTAGCTGTACACGGCGCCAACCCCGCCGCCATCGGCCACTACTTCCATAACGCCCAGCACACGGGCGCTGCCGCCCGAGCCAAGGATGCCCACCGTAAACTCCCGCCCCGGCAGATACCGCTCCACAAGCACCGGCTGCGCGTGACGCATAAGCAGGCTCTCGCACACACGGCGCAGGGCGCGCTCGTCCTCCACCAGCGAGGCGCCGGTCACGCCCTTGCTTGTGCCCTCGGCAACGGGCTTGGCAAAGACTGGAAACTCCAGCGAAAAGCCGTCCACATCGCCAAGGTGCTCCACCACGCGAAAGTCCGGCGTGGGGATGCCCGCGTCACGCACAAGGCGTTTGGTGGTGGCCTTATGCAGGCACACGGCCAGCGTCAGGGAATCCGAAAAGGTGCATGGAATGCGCCACGCCTCCAGCAGGGCCGGGATGGCCGCCTCGCGCCCAAAGCCGTACAAGCCTTCGGCAATATTGAAGACAAGGTCCCACCTGCGTCCGCCGGAAAGGCGCTCCACAAGGGCGTCAATCCCGCCAATGCGCTCTACGGCGTGGCCGGCGGCGATGAGGACAGATTCAATGCCCTCAATGGTGCGCAGGCTGTCAAACTCCGCCGTTTCATCCAAGGAATAGCCCCGCGCCAGATAGTCGCTGCGCAGGTCGTACGTCATGCCGATGTTCACAGTATTCTCCTGAGCGCCTTAGGCTGCCGGTACCGGACCGGGCGCAGGGTCAAGGGTGCGGAACTGCCGTCCCTCGTAGTTTTCAAAGACAAGCTCCTGCCCATCGCGCCCTACAAGGTACTGGGGCAGAACAGGCGTTTTGCCGCCACCACCGGGCAGGTCCACCACAAAATGCGGAACCGCATAGCCGGAGGTGAAGCCCCGTAGGGAGTGCATAATCTCCACCCCGCGCGCCAGTGGCGTCCGGAAATGCGCCGTCCCCGCCACCTGATCGCACTGGTACAGATAATATGGCCGCACGCGGCACCGCAGCAGCCCGCGCATCAGCTGGCCGATGGTCTGTTCGTCATCATTTACGCCCTTCAGGAGCACGGTTTGGCTCCCAAGGGGAATTCCGGCATCGGCAAGACGTCCGCACGCCTGCGCCGCCTCGGGCGTCAGCTCCGCCGGATGCGTGCAGTGGATGCTGACGAACAGCGGATGGTACCGCCGTAGCATTCGCACAAGAGCGGGCGTCACCCTTTGGGGCAAAACCATGGGCGCCTTGGTCCCAATGCGGATCATCTCCACATGCGGTAGCGCCCGCAGCTGTGACACAATGTACTCCAGTGCGCTGTCCGGCAGCATAAAGGGGTCGCCGCCGGAGATGAGTACGTCGCGCACCTGTGGACTGCGCCGCACATAGTCAATGGCCCCGTCCCACATCCGCATACGGAAAGTGCGGGTTTCCTTTTGCCCCACCAGCCGCGAACGCGTGCAGTAGCGGCAATAGGTGGAGCAGATGTCCGTAGCCAAAAACAGCACGCGGTCCGGATAGCGGTGCACGATGCCCGGAACCGGGCTGTCGTGCTCCTCGGCCAGCGGGTCGCCGCATTCGCCGCATGCTGTCATCCGCTCTGCCTCCGCGGGGATAACGCAGCGCCGCAGGGCTTGTGCTCCGTCGCCTCCAGCCAGCAGGCTGGCGTAGTACGGCGTCACAGCCACAGGCAGACGCAGGCCGTCCATACTCAGTGCCCTGCGCTCTTCTGGGCTCAGGCCCACCATGCGGGCAAAATCCGCAGCGCTGGTCAGTCTGTTTCGCATCTGCCAGCGCCAGTCGCTCCACATGTCGTCGCTGACGCCGGGAAAATGCGCGTCCCGAAAGGCACGCGGCGCCGCCCCCACAACCATGAGGGGCCTTCTACGGCGGCGCTGCCCTATAGGCGCAGTCGCCCCGGTGGTCTGTTCAATCAATTGCGCCACCTGCGCGGCGCATGCCTGCCCCCTGCCCAAGGGCGGGCGGTCTTCCTGCTCGATGATGTCTTCCATCGTTCCTTGTCCGTCCTGACGGCAGGGGCTGAGCCGCCACCGCCGGGACCGTTCCAGCCGTTATGGGAAAACGCGCCTCACTGCCGAAAAGCGCGCCAAAATGTCCACCATGGGACGCTGTCCAAACAGCAAAGGATGCGCCAAAGTGTAACTATCATGAATACCACACTTTTTTATGCACACGTCGCTACAAAGCGGAAGCGGAAGGACCGCTCCTTTGCCGCCCTTTCCCCCTCGCTGAAGAAATCGCCACAATCCCAAGGCCCATAGGCCCCTTGCGCCGCCTTGCCCGCGCCCCAAGGGGGAACCACAGGATCCTCTTTTCACAAAAGGGAACCTGCGCTTCCGCTCTGCGCCTGCGCAATGCTGTGCAAGCCGTGCGTTTTCTGCTGCAAAATCAGAGGGCGGCATGACGTAGGGCCGCGCAGTTGAGGCGGTTTCAGGGAGAAGGAAGCCCGAAGGATGCTGGAAATGCGCCGTATGGCGGCCATTTACGATACGTGTTCCCCTTTGGGAACACACGGAGGGAAACGACGTTCCTGCGAGGGAACGTTTTGGGCATAACAGAGAACGAGGCCGCAGAATATATCAATCAAAATCAGCGTATTACAACGAAAGTCCAGCTTGGCGTGCAAGTTGCTTAGTGAAAAGCATCACGATTACTGGAGGACTGCATGTCAACGAATACTCAGGCAATGGACGGATCACTGCGCAGGGAT
>NZ_JBUDSW010000143.1:0-9159 GCF_054921475.1 Desulfobaculum sp.
CGCCACGGGCGACAGCGCCGCGCCGGGGCGGCGCGCGTCCACCACCGCGTACGAACCGGGCGGAAACAGACGCACACCGTCAAAAAACGTCCGGTCCGTGAACATATTCTGAAAGGTAAAATACTCCAGCAGGCATTCGGTATCGAGGCGCGGCGAGAAGGCGGGATGCCGGAGCATGGCCTTCTGCTCCGAGGCAAACAGAAAAGTGCCCCCGGCCATGGTCCAGTACAGGGGCTTGATGCCGTACCTATCGCGCGCCAACAGCAGCCGCCGCGTACGGCTATCCCACAGCGCCAAGGCAAACATGCCGTTCAAGCGGCTGAGCGCCTGCGGCCCGCCTTGCGAGAGCAAGTGCAGCACCACTTCGGTATCCGACTGCGACACAAAGGTCGCGCCCTGCCGCTCCAACTCGGCGCGCAGGTCGCGGTAGATGTACACTTCGCCGTTGTAGACAAGGGTGAAGCGCCCGTCCGGCGTGGTCATGGGCTGGCGTCCGGCGGGGGTCAGGTCAAGGATGGCCAGCCGCCTGTGCCCCAGCCCGGCGTCGCCATCAATGAAGACGCCCCGCCCGTCCGGCCCCCGGTGAGCAAGGGCGTCCGTCATACGCCTGAGCACATCCGGCACCACGGGCGCACCGCGAAAATCCACCATACCGCAGATGCCGCACATCAGCGCGTCCCCCGCCCATCGCGCGCCACACTGGCCGCGGATACGCTCATGCGGACGCCGCCCCGGCCGCGCAGGCATCCAGCGCGCGGCGCAACTCGCGCACCACGCGGTCCTGCTGGGCCTCGGTCATACCCGGGAACAGCGGCAAGGCGAGGCAGGTGGCAAAAGCGCGGGCGCTGCCGCGCATCTCGCCATGAAAGCGCACCCGCTCCGTCCCGCGAAACACCGGCTCCATATGCAGGGCGTAGGTGCCAATCTGCGCCTCCACCCCGCGTGCGCGCAGGCGGGCCATCACCGCGTCGCGCCGCTCCACACACACCGCAAAGGTCTGCCAGCCGTGGCGGCCACCGGGCGTCACCGTCGGCAGCGTCACCCCCTGCATATCAGCAAGCACGGTGGTGTAGCGCTCGGCTAACTGGCGGCGCTGGGCCAAGAGTTCGTCCAGCACATCCATCTGCGCCACGCCCATGGCCGACAGCACGTCGGACAGCTTCAAATTCGTCCCGTCACGGACAAAGGCCGGGCGCGGACTGCCCGCCACGGCCTCCATGCCAAAATGCTTGGCGGAGCGCAGGGCCGCGGCCAGTGCGCCGTCCTGCGTGATGATCATGCCGCCTTCGCCCGTGGTCAGCGTCTTGCGCGGGTGCATGCTGAACACGGCAACGTCGGCATCCAGCCCGGCGTGGCGGTCGTTCCACATGGCTCCAAGACTGCACGCCGCGTCCTCAATAACGGCGAGGCCCCGCTCCCGCGCGGCGGCCAGCCACGCCCCGTCCAGCGGATTGCCAAAAAGCGACACCGGAATCACGGCGCGGGTCCGCTCCCCGGCGGCGTCCCACAGGGCCTGCGGCTCCATGAGCATGGTCCGGGGCGACACATCCACCACCGTCACCGTCGCGCCAAGGGACAGCGCGGCCAGCGCCGTGGCCGGATAGGTGTAATCCGGCACGATGACATCATCGCCCGCGCCAATGCCCATGCACCGTAGCGCAAGCTCCAGCCCTGTGGTGCAGGACGTAACGGCCACGGCCTCACGCGCGCCCGTAAACCGCGCCCACTTCTCCTCCAGCTCGCGCGTGACGGCGCCTTCGGTCAAAAATCCGCTTTCAAGGACGGCCATCACGCGTTCCCGCGCGGCCTGCGTAATGGCCGGGCGCGTCAGCGGGATGCGCTCGGTGTCATTGAAGTCCTGCATCGCGCCGCCTCCTTTCCACGTCCTGCATATGCGCCGCCCGCCAGCTGACCAACTGCCTCAGCCCGTCCGCCAGCCCCACACCGGCGCGGAAGCCAAGCTCCTTGGCCGCGCGCTCGGGGCAGCCCACCCGGTTCTTCAC
This sequence comes from Desulfobaculum sp., assembly GCF_054921475.1. Taxonomy (NCBI): domain Bacteria; kingdom Pseudomonadati; phylum Thermodesulfobacteriota; class Desulfovibrionia; order Desulfovibrionales; family Desulfovibrionaceae; genus Desulfobaculum; species Desulfobaculum sp. Next base: position 2,004 of record NZ_JBUDSW010000143.1, read on the forward strand.
AAAGGTCTGCCCGCCGGGCAAATACTCAATGGCCGCGTCCACGCCCACCACATCCACTATGCGCTCCGCCAGTTCGCGGATGGATGTTTTGATGCCCGTACCCACGTTGTAGAAGCGGTCCGTGGCCTCGGCCTTCATGGCGGCCACATTGGCCCGCGCGCAGTCCTCCACGTACACAAAATCGTAGGACTGTGCGCCGTCGCCATACACCTGCGGCGGCTCGCCTCTATCCAGACGGTCCAAAATTTTCATAATCACGGCGATGTACGCACCGTGGTAGTCCTGACGCGGACCGTAGACATTCATGTAGCGCAGGCCCACATAGTCAAAATGCTGGGCCGTGCCGTGGTAGCGGTGGTGCAGGGCGCGGCACATATGCTCGCCCGCAATCTTAGTCGCGCCGTAGAAATTTGTATTGTTGTAGGGATGGTCCTCGGTCATGGGTTCGGCCACAGCGTCGCCGTACACCGAGGCGGACGAGGAGTAGACCAGCCGCTTCACGCCGCGCTCCAACATGGCCTCCAGCACATTGAAGGTGCCGCCGATGTTCACCTCAAAGGCGGAGCGCGGATAATCCTGACAGTGCAGCAGCCACAGGGCCGCAAGGTGGAACACGCCGTCTATGCCCTGCATGGCGGCGGACAGCACATCACGCTGGAGCAATTCGCCCCCCACCTCAAAGACCTTCACCCGCGGGTCCCGCAGGGCGTCGCGCAGGTTCTCCTCACTGCCGCGCGAGAAGTTGTCGAACACCCGGACCTCCGCCACGTCCTCCCGCGTCAGCAGGTCCACAACGTGCGAGCCGATGAATCCCCCACCACCAATGACCAGAAGCCGTTTGCCGCGAATATCCATAACCAACCGTCCTCACAGTAGGATTGCAGGAGAGAGTGGGCAAACGATACCACAACCACACGGCAAGGGGAACTCATACGCAAAAAAAGTACATCCACTGCGGCACGTTACGCGGCGGCGCAGACGCGCTCCATCACGCATCCGCCGCCCACGCGCGCCAGCCCCACAAGCGGCGTACAGCATGCCGCGCAGACACCAACACGCCGTCACTCCTGCGGCGCACCGCGACAACACCCGTCCCAATAGCATACAACAAGGCCCGGAGGATTGCTCCTCCGGGCCTGTCATGCGGGTGGGGCTTGCATCCACCCACTTCTGCGCAAACCGCGTCCGCTCCACAACCCCAACAGTTGGGCGGACGCGGCGCGGAGGCGCTCCCTCCTACAATTGGAAACGGCAGTCCGGCGTATATTTCGCCAGCCCCGCCAGGGAGGTCTCCTTGTAGCCGCATTTCAAATCGCGGCCCGTCTCTCCCATGGTCACCACGACCTGGTCGAAACTTATGCAGTGTTCGCCGTCCGTAAACAGCGTATATTCAGCGGCATTGATGGCGCGCACAGCCGAAACCGCGTTGCGCTCAATGCAGGGCACCTGCACGTAGCCCCCGATGGGGTCGCAGGTCATGCCCAGATGGTGCTCAAGGGCCATCTCTGCCGCATAGTCGATCTGGCTCAGCGTTCCGCCGAAGAGATAGGCCGTCATGGCGGCGGCCATGGCACACGCGGTACCAACCTCGCCCTGACAGCCGACTTCAGCGCCGGAGATGGAGGCGTTCTCCTTCACCAGGTTGCCGACAAGACCACCAATGGCAAGCGCCCGGAGAATCTCGTCTTCGCTGATGTCGTACTCTTCCTTGAGAGAACGCAGCACGGCCGGAACCAGCCCGGCAGAGCCGCAGGTGGGCGCCGTGACCACACGTCCGCCCGAGCCGTTCTCTTCCGAGACAGCAAGGGCGTAGGCAAAGGTCATGCCCGTGGACCGCAACCGCTTGGACTGCAGCCGCGCCTTCTTGAAGAACGACTTGGCCTTGCGCGGGTACTTGAGGGACCCCGGCAAAACGCCCGTCTTGCCAAGGCCGGCCTCTATGCTCTCGCACATGCCCTGCCAGATGTCCTTCAGGAAAGGCCACAGGTCCTCGTCCTCGTGCCGCTCCACGTATTCCCACAGCTCGATGTTCTCTTCGCGGCAGTAGCGCATGATGTCCATCAGCTTGGTATGCGGGTACACCTTGCGCGCTCCCCGGTCATTCTGACCGGCTTCGGCGATGGTGCCGCCACCCACGCTGTAGACCTCCCACAGGTCGATAAGCTCGCCCTGCTCGCTCAGCGCCTCGAAGTACATGCCGTTGGTGTGGAACGGCTTCACCACGTCCGCCTGCCAGACGATTTCCGTCGGAAGCGGCTTCAGGGTCTCCTCGATAATCCAGTCCGTCAGGTGACCCTTGCCCGTGGCGGCAAGGCTGCCGTACAGCGTGACCCGGTAGCGCGCCGCACTGGGCGTACGCTCCCGGAACAGACGGGCGGCCTTTTGCGGTCCCATGGTATGGCTGCTGGATGGACCGTTGCCCAGCTTGTAGAGTTCCTTCAAGGAATCCATACGTCGTCTCTCCGCGGCGGTTACAGGACTTCCTCAAGCAGCTCAATGAACACACTGGCGGCAATGAGCATGCCGTGGTCATTGAAGTCATACTTGCTGTTATGGAGCACAGGAGAATCCACGCCATTGCCCACCCACAGGAAGGACCCCTTGGTCTTCTGCAGGTAGAAGGCGAAATCCTCGGAGCCCATGGCGGGCAGAACGTCCGTGCAGACGTTGTCCTTGCCCACCACACGCTCGGCAGCGGCCACGGCCAGCTCCGGGGTGGAGTTGGTCAGCACCGGGTGCTTGCGCGTGTAGGTCAGCTCGGTGGTGACGCCGTACATCTTGGCAACGCCTTCCACCACTTCGCCAATGGACTGTTCCACAAGGTCCTGCACCGCGTCGTCGCAGGTGCGGACATTGCCGCAGATAAGCACATCATCGGGGATGATGTTGAACGCGCTGCCGCCGTGCACCTGCGTGATGCTGATGACGGCCTTCTCGTGCGCATCGACCTTGCGGGCGATGATGGACTGCGCGCCCTTGATGATGTCCGCCACAGCGGCGAAGGGCTCAATGCATCCATGCGGCACGGAAGCGTGGCCGCTGCGGCCGGTCACGCGGACGGTGAAGCGGTCTTCGGAAGCCATGGCCGCACCCATGTGGATGACAACCTTATCTTCTCCATGTGCGGGCCAGTTGTGGTAGCCGAACATGTAGTCGATGCTGTACTTCTCGAACAAACCGTCTTCGATGACCTTTTTGGCCCCGCCAAAGCCTTCCTCACCGGACTGGAACAGCAGCAGAACCGTGCCGTCAAAATCGCGGTGATTTGCCAGATAGCCGGCAAAGGCCAAAAGGGTCGTCGTGTGGCCATCGTGACCACAGGCGTGCATCTTGCCGTCCGTCTTGGAGGCGTACGGCAGACCCGTCTCTTCCTGCATTTCCAGCGCGTCCATATCGCAGCGGAAGGCCACGGTCTTGCCAGCGGCGCGACCTTCAACCTTTGCCAGAACGGAGTTCTCGCCGATGTCCTCGTAATCCACGCCGCATTCGTCAAGGCGGGCCTTGATGTAGTCGCAGGTTTCCTTGGTATCGGTGCCAATTTCCGGACACGTGTGCAGATACTGACGAATGGCTTTCAATTCGTCGAAACGGGCCTCAATCTCAGGATGCAGGGGCATTTAGATTTCTCCCAAAGCGTTAAGCACGACGTGGGCAATGCCAGCGGAGGCGATGTAGGTGCCAGCCATGACAAAGATGCTGACCACCACGATGCGCCAACCGGTCTTCTTGAGCGCGTCAAGGTCCTTACCAATGCCAACACCAGCGTACGCGAGGATAGGCGTGGTCAGGGCGAGGAAGTTCACCTTGCTCACCCAAGCGGTAAAGGCTTCAGCGCCGGGGAAGCCGGGCAGAGTCACAATCATGCCAAAGGTGATGACATACAAAACCGTGGGCAGCTTTTTCCACACAAAGCGGTTGGCCAGAATACCAGCCAAGCAAAGCCCAAAAAGGACGGCCATGCCGGGCATAGCCTCAACGATTCCAAAGTCGTAGCCAATGCTGTTGCCGACAAGAGTGATGGCAGCGACAAGCAGCAGAACGATAGCGGATTCAACAATGCTATTCATGATGACTAGGCCTCCTGGGTCTTCCCGAACTTCAGGCGGTACAACAGGCTGTAGAGCTTGTTGGACATGGGCAGGGCAATGAGCATGGACATGTACACGCCGTCCAGGCCGGACAGGGTGTTACTGGCAACGCCAAAGGCCTGAATGTTTTCGGCCATGTCAGGATAGATGGCGCTCAGGCTGCCGACGGTTGCCGTCATCATGCTCGCGCTGCCAACGCCGGAGGCCATGGCCAGAGCATACGGATGGAAAACGCCCAGAATGGACAGGAAGGAGGCGGTCAGGCCAAAGAAGATGGTGCCAAAGACCGTGCCACAGATGTACACGCCCATAACGCCGCGCCCTTCCGCGGAGTCCAGGCCGTACACTTCGCCGATGAGAGCCACGTTGGGCTCGCGGGCGATGGAGTGCGCCGCACCGATGGACTCGCGCTTCAGGCCGATGAACATGGCCAGCGGAATACCAATCAGCAGCGTACCAATGTTGCCGAACTCCTGCAGAATAAGCGCGGGACCGGCCTTCAGAATCTCAAAGAACTTGGGGCCCACCAGCGTGCCATAGCGCGCCATGAGCAGCATCAGGGTCAGGCTGACAAGGGAGCTGGCGTTCAGCATGTCCTTGTCGTTGACCACTTTCAAAAACTTCGGGCCAAGAAATGTGCCGATGAACACGGCGTACAACATCGGCAACAGCACCAGCTTGCCGGGGCCAACGTTAAAGCCCAAAATGCCGATGAACTCCGAACCCACAACGAGCGCCAACACCAAAAGGTGCACTTTGACGTTCTTAATTGCTTCCATCATAAGTCATCCCTACAACGTTAAAAATCTGTGTACCTCGCACCACCACGGCAGCCACCTGCGCGTTGGAGCCTCAAACCAAAGCCCCATGTGATGCATCCCCAACATCAAACCCTCTGTTCTCGTTGCTGCCTCGTGTTGTGTGCCACCCCTTTCCCTGTTGAACGCGGGCCCATCCCTCCGGCCTCCTTTCGGCCATGTCACAAACATGTCCGAAAATGGCCGTAAAAGACCCTGTTACAAAAGAATCCGAACCACGTTTTTCGGACGCCCCACATGGTGGGCCGTTTCCTTGCCTACAAGCTCGGCGTAGCCGCTATCAAGGAATTTTTTCAAGAGACGACGGGCGCTGCGCTCGCCTATGCCAAGGCGTGCGGCCAGGTCGCCCGAGTCGAAGGTGTCTTTACCGGTCTTGTCCATCAGCGCGCGGATTTTCTCCACATGGCTGGCGCTGATGCCAATCTCGCGGGAGGCCCTGAGCGAGGCCTCGTCCGAAACCCGTGTCCGAAAGGCAATCTCACCCTCTTCGCCCACAGGGCCGCGCATATGATCGCCATTGACGATAAACAGCCCGCCCTGCGGCAGGCGAATGGCATTACTCAGCGCCTTGCGGGCCGACTTTTCGGCCTCGAAGGCCGTTCCGCCAATGCCAATGCCCGAGGCAAAAAGAATATTGTTCCGGCGGCCCCACTCCAGCAGGCGGCGGAACATGTCCATATGGACCTCGCTCTCAATGACGCCGCGCGTGGAGAAGATGACGTACTCTTCCTTGCCGAAATTGAAGATGCTTCCCTGAATCGCCCGGACATACTCCAGAAGCTCCAGATAGAAGCGCCCCTTGTTCTTCATGTCGTCGTACTGATTGATGGAGTCCTGACTGATGCCGTTGAGCTTCACGTTCTGGATGGCAATGCCAGCCGAACGCAGGCCGCGGGCGTCAATCATGCCGATGAGGCGCTCCACCGTTTCGCGCACCTGCAGCGCGCTGGGGTACATACGAAAGGCCGGAAGCTCCATGCCCGACAGCTGGTGGTACACGGAGCCAAAACCCGTGACCATCACATCCACCGTGCCCGAATGGTACAGGTCAAGATGCCGTTCAAGGTAGTCGTCCTCGCGGCGGTGGATGGCAAAAGGCATGGAGTGGATTTTATCGAAAGAAATGCCGAACTCGCGGATGACCTCGTGCAGGACATTATCCAGCACAACGTCAATGCTGATGCGGCCATGGGGCAGGCCGCTGCGGGAAATTTCGGAAAGCACGCGCATCAGGCTGTACGCCCCGCGCGGGATGTGCGCATACGGCTTGGTGACAATGCCGCGCGCCTTGGCGGCCTCCTGCACACCAATACCGGAAAACAGAATGCCGTCGGCCTCGCGCTGGCAGGATTCGAGCACTTCCCACGAATCCTCGGTCTTCTCCCGGACGTACATGATAAACGTCACGTCGGGGAAGTAGCGCTCCACAGCTTCCTGCATCACCGCTATGGAATCAGAAGGGCCAACACACGCAATCCGCATCAATTCTCCTTGTCACCTTGGCGCTAAGGCCGGGTCATGGTACGCTTCCGTCAATTTCGGACATGTCAAAAATACGCCCGAAACATGTGAAACATGCTATGTCGTCATCGTTCTGTCAAGGAGTATGTGATTGTTTGGTCAAGCAACCAATATCTTTCTGAAAAGCCATGCGTGGCGGCGGCTCCCAACTGTCTGCAATCGCGGGAGGTTGCGGACAAATGCCATGAACCGTGAGAATGAGAAAAATCCACAGGAGGTGTGAAAAACGAGGTACAGGCGGAGCGTTGCGGGGAGTTCAGGTCAAGGTGAAGCGCCGTCAGCCAAGGGATGAGCCTTGCCCTCGCCCGAGGCCGCCTTGACCGAAAAGGGCCTCCCCGCCCCGCGCCACTCCCCCCGGGCGCGACGTGGGCGCGGGCTGGGCGGCCCTATGGTACCTGGCATAGAGCCCCCTCACCCGAGCGGACAGCGAAACGGGGCATGGGAACGCCCTTCTGCCGGTTACTGTTTCACTATGGTGCCGTGGCCTTTCACGCAGCCGCAGCCCTCCGGCCCAGCGCAAGGGAAGTATCCCTTTGTGCACGAAACGCGGCATCCGTAGTCAGAGGCAAAATAGCTGCACGCCGTGGCCCCGGGGCCACCTGCAATGGTGGTGGCTGGGCACTGTGTTTTCACATCCTTTCCGGCCAGCACGCGATTGGGGTTTTCGGCAGGGAACACGCTTCGGGTAAAGCCAAACCCCTTGTACACAACCTTCCGGTACCCCTGAAA